>DASWEL010000151.1:0-6845 GCA_036394755.1 Gemmatimonadales bacterium
CCCACAGCCAGCCGCATGAAAAACGCGGCGTACGGCGCCAATGAGTTCACGAGGTCTCCGTTAGAACATGGACATCGCGAGGAACGACCGCAGATTGTCGTTCGTCACGCGCAGCCGCGCGGACAGGAGCCGCACGACTGACCACAAGATCTTGTAGGCCACGTCGCGGTTGAAGTCGAGGAGGAGCTCGAAGTCGGAACGGGAGATCGTGATCAGGGTGCAGGCCGTATTCGCGATCGCGTCGGTCGACCGCTCGGAGCGATCGAAAATCGACATCTCCCCGAAGCATGATCCCGGCTTCAATATCGCCAGCGCCTCTTCACCGGAGCCCGGAATCGTCCGCGAGATCCGGACCTCGCCTTCCGAGATCAGGAAGAGCCGGTTGCCGGGCTCCCCTTCCTTGAAGACGTACTGGCCGACGGTGAACTTCTGTTCCCGGCACACTTCCGTGACCCGGGCCAGCTCGCCCTCGTCGAGATCCTGGAAGATGGCCGCTTGCTTGAGCAGCTTGACATTCACGGGGGTGAAGGTACGACGCGTGATAATACCGGGCAAGTGAAACCGTGGGTGACGAGCGCGGATATCGTGACGGCGCTACGATTTCCGCTCGCCATCCTGTTTCCGCTGGTTCGCTCGCCCGCCTGGCAGCTCGCGATCGTCGCCGCCGCGGCCGCCAGCGACGTCGCCGACGGCTTCCTGGCGCGACGCGTGGGCGCTTCCCGCGCTGGTGCCGTGCTAGATCCCGTGGCCGACAAGATCTTCATGGTAGTGGCGTTCGTGACGATCGCGCGCCGCGGGTTGCTGTCCTGGTACGAGCTGATCGGGGTACTGCTGCGCGACATCCTCGCCGTACTGGGGTTCTTCGCCACCTGGCTGCTGCATCGGCCGGTCGCGCTGCCGGCTCGCGCCGGGGGCAAGGCGGTCACGGTCGCCCAGTTGCTCACCCTGGTGGCGGCCATCGCCGATTGGACCTACACTCGACACCTCGCGTGGGCCACCGCGGCCATTGCAGTGTACGCAATCTGGGATTACGGGCGCACCGCAGCGCGCAAATCGGCGCGTTCAACGTCGCAACGCACGCAATGAAGGAGTCGGAGCGGGAATGCGTATTGTCGTAATCGCCCTGGTGACGTTAGCGCTGCTCCCTGTGCACCGCGTGGGGGCGCAGCAGTTCCAGCCGCCGAAGAACTCCAAGCACGGTGGCACGCGCTTCGGGCTGTTCGGATTCGGCGTGCGCGGCGGGGTGGACTTCCGCCGCTCCGGCCAACTGGTGTTGGGGACCACGCTGGACATCGGCGATCTGTTCTCGAATCGCCTCCGGCTCCGGCCCTCGGCGGAGATCGGCGTCTTCAATGGGCCCAATACCTATGTGGGGAGTTTCGAAGCGTTGTGGCGCTTCACTGACGATGAAGAGATCGCGACGCCGTACGTCGGACTGGGCTTCGGCGTGGCGGGTCGCGAGGGGTGCGGTTCCGATCCGCAGTGCCCCGATCTCTGGCTCAATACGGCGTTCGGCTTCGAGCTCCACTACCGCTCGACCTTCAATTGGCTCCTCGAATACCACGGCATGGACCGGATGCGCCGGCACCGCCTGTTCATCGGACTCACGACGCGGCGGGGCAACTAGGATGGCGCGGACTGCCGAGGTGTCCATGCGGTGGCTGCGGCAGTTGCAGTTCGAGGGGAACGGCACTGGCCGCCCGCCGATTCTGGTCGACGGCGATTCGACCGCCGCCACGTCACCGGTCGAGCTCCTGCTGCTCGCGGCCGCGACGTGCACGGCGTCGGACGTCGTCATCATTCTGCAGAAGCAGCGGGTGAAACTCGAGACGCTCGAGATTTCCGTGCGCGGCACGCGGCGCGAGACCGAGCCGCGCCGCTACACCGCGATTGCATTTCATTTCAACGTCCGCGGGCAAGGCGCCGACGACGTAAAAGTGCGCCGCGCGATCGATCTCTCGCTCGAGAAGTATTGCTCCGTCGTCGCGTCGCTCGCGCCCGACATCGCGATCAGTTACGACGTCGCCATTGCCTAGCCTGCTGTTCCTGGTGTCTGTCCTGGCATTGCAGTCACAGCAGCTCACCGCGACCGAGCTCAGCCTCGGCTCCGCGGCCGTGATCGCTCATCGCACATTCGTCGGTGCGGAGTTGGGCCTTGCCCATCGTCCCAGTGGCGAGAGCCGCCTCGCGCTGGCGCTCGCCGGCGGGACGATCGCTGAACGCCCGGCGGCGCGCGCGCAGCTCACCCTGCAGCTGCTCGTGAACGCGGCGGCCCGACGGGGACCCGGCGTTTACGCCGGCGTGGGTGGTGCGTTCACCGCGCGGCGCGGCGCTCCAGGGCAGGGATTCCTGGCCGTGTTGCTCGGATGCGAGGTCGCCCCGGGCCGGCGCCAGGGCTTGTACGTGGAGCTGGGGTTCGCCGGCGGCCTGCGCGTCGCCGCCGGTTGGCGCACGCGCTGGTTTCCGCCGTCGTGGCTCTAAGCCTTAGGCGTTGGCGCCCACCGTGGAGGGGCGAGCCACGACGGGGCGGCAATAGCGCTCACCCAGCACGCGCAGCTCGTGCAACTCGGGCTCGGTCAGGTCGGTGAAGCGGTCCGCAAGGTACAGCAGCGTATCGTCGAACCATTCCTTCTGATGCTCCAGGCTCGCTTCCAGCACTCCGCAGCGGAGTATGTGGGAGAACAGCTCATCGCGCGCCTGTTCGAAGCTCGTGGGAATCGCATACTTCCGTGGCTCACCACGTTTTTTGGCCATGCAGGGGGTTTCCTTTCGCTGAGGACCTCTGAAAAAACGGCGCCGCAAGATAATTGGTTGTGTGGTATAATGCCACAGCAGAGACGCGGGTTCCCGCGTTCCGGGAGGAAGCAATGAGCGAAGAAGTCTACGGACCAGAGCGAGCGCAGCGCCTGGTCGCGCTGCTGCGGGCTTTGGCCGAGCGGATACAGGAGCTGGACCGGACGGGCCGATTGCTGGACGCCGCACCGGAGCTGCAGAAGCTGCTGGGCAACGCGCGCAGCGAGCTGTTTCACTACGAAGTACGCAGCACATACGACACCCCGGACGTCGCCGAGAGCCGTCGCATCGTGGAAGAAGCCATGGGCGGTGGCGATCTGTCGCTCGACGATCCGGACGACGATGAGCCTTGGCGCGGGGATACGCTGGCATGAATCGATTCTATGTGATGGTGGGTGTCCTGGCAGTGGTGTTGGGCATCGGCGTGTTTGCGATGCTGCGGACCGGCGGCGGTACCGCGCCTGCCGCGGCGGCGGGCGCGCCACCCACGGTCGTCGACGACAGCTTCCGGGGCTACACGCTCGGTCAGGCGAGCGCCCCGGTCGAAGTCGTCGAGTACTTGGATTTCGAATGTCCCGTGTGCGCGACATTCGCCACCATCCAGATGCCGACGATCACCGATCAGCTGATCAACACGGGTAAGGCGCGGTGGCGGTTCCGCGATTATCCCTTGCCGGTCCATAAGTATTCGCGCTTCGCCGCTCACGCCGCCCAATGTGCGGGCGCGCAGGGCAAATATTTCCAAATGCAGGATCAGTTGTTCAGTCATCACCAGTGGGCGCAGACGGGAAAGGATCCGTCGAGCCTGTTCCGCGATTTCGCGCAGGCCGCGGGCGTCGATCTCAAGACCTATGACGCGTGCATGGAGGCCGGCCGGTACGCCAGCCGCATCGAGTACAGCCGGCAGGAGGGCGATCAACGCCTCGTGGACGGCACGCCGACGTTCTACGCCAACGGGACGAAGCTGTTCAACGGTCTGCGGCGCCTGCCGAATTCAGACGATTTCAAAACCCTCGTCGACAGCATCATCGCGCACCGACCGCGTCGTTGATGCGTCATCGCCAGGCGATCGCGGTCCTCGCGCTCGTCGGCCTGTTCGTCGCGCTCTACCTGTGGCTGCACGCGCTCGGGTTCGGCGGGGCGATCAAGTGTGGCGCGTCGGGCGGGTGCGAGACGGTGCAGACCAGCCAGTGGGCCGTGTTTCTGGGATTTCCAGTCGCGTCGTACGGCGTCGTCGGCTACCTGGCGATTCTGGTTGTCGCGATCGTTGCACTACGACCGGCGGCGCTGTCACAGCCACGGTGGTCCAAGTGGCTCGTGGTACTCGCGACGGTTGGTTTCGGATTTACGCTCTACTTGACGTATCTCGAGCTGTTCGTCATCCATGCGGTTTGCCGCTGGTGCATCGGTAGCGCAGTCATCATCACGGCAATTTGGGTTGTGTCGTTGTTATCGCTCAGGTCTCCTGCGATTCGTACTGATCACGCAACTTCGCCACCACAGCAGGGTCGGCAAGCGTAGTCGTATCGCCGAGGGCTCGGCCCTCCGCGATGTCCTTCAAGAGTCGTCGCATGATCTTGCCGCTACGGGTTTTCGGCAGATCGGCCGAGAAGAGTATGTCATCCGGCTTCGCGAGCGCACCGATCTTCTTCGACACGTGATTCTTCAGCTCTTCGCGCAACGCGTCGGTGCCCTGGCGTCCTTCCTTTAGCGTGACGAACGCCGCGAGCGCCTGACCCTTCAGGTCGTGCGCTCGACCCACGACCGCCGCCTCGGCGACGGCCGGGTGGTCCACGAGCGCGCTCTCCACCTCCATCGTACCGATCCGATGGCCCGCGACGTTCAGCACGTCGTCCACGCGACCCAGAATCCAGAAGTAGCCGTCTTGATCACGCTTCGCGCCGTCGCCGGGGAAGTAGGTGTTCTTCCACTTGCTCCAATAGACCTGGCGGTAGCGCTCATCATCACCCCAGATCGTGCGCAGCATGCCCGGCCACGGTTTGGGAATGGCGAGATAGCCGCCGCCGACTTTCACTTCTTTGCCTTCCCCGTCGAGCAGCACGGCTTCGATGCCGGGGAAGGGAACGGTTGTGGAGCCTGGCTTCGTGGCGGTAACGCCGGGCAGGGGTGTGATCATGATGCCGCCGGTCTCGGTCTGCCACCACGTATCGACGATGGGGCAGCGGCCGCCGCCGATGTGTTCCCGGTACCACATCCACGCTTCCGGATTGATCGGCTCTCCGACCGAGCCGAGCAGCCGCAGCTTGGAGAGGTCGTGACGGGCGGGCAGCTCGGTGCCCCATTTCATGAACGCCCGGATCGCCGTCGGCGCGGTATAGAAGACGGTCACGCCGTGCTGCTCGCAGATCGACCAGAAGCGGTCCTTGCCCGGATGATCGGGCGCTCCTTCGTACATCACTTCCGTAACGCCGAGGGCGAGCGGTCCGTATACGACGTAGGAGTGGCCGGTGACCCAGCCGACATCCGCAGTGCACCAGAACACGTCGGAGTCCTTGAGATCGAACACCCACTTGGTCGTGGCGTAGACCTGCGTCAGGTAGCCGCCGGTCGTGTGCAGAATGCCCTTTGGCTTGCCGGTCGTCCCGGACGTGTAGAGGATGTAGAGCGGATCTTCCGCGTCCATCGCTTCGGGAGCGCACTCCGGCGCCGCCCGGGCCATCAGGTCCTTCCACCACAGGTCGCGGCCCGTCTTGAATGTGACGGTCTGGCCGGTACGACGCAGCACCACCACGTGCTCGATGCTCGGCGTCCCCGTGAGGGCGTCATCGGCATTCTGCTTCAGCGGCACGATCGAGCCGCGCCGATAGCCGCCATCC
The DNA here is from genome assembly GCA_036394755.1 of Gemmatimonadales bacterium. Classification (GTDB taxonomy): domain Bacteria; phylum Gemmatimonadota; class Gemmatimonadetes; order Gemmatimonadales; family GWC2-71-9; genus 20CM-2-65-7. The sequence goes on from DASWEL010000151.1 coordinate 5,631, forward strand.
GCGGTGACGAGCACCTTCGCGCCGGCGTCGTTGATCCGGTCCCGCAGCGACTCGGCGGAAAAGCCGCCGAATACGACCGTGTGCACAGCCCCGATCCGCGCGCACGCGAGCATGGCGACTGCCACTTCGGGTACCATGGGGAGATAGATCGCCACGCGGTCACCGCGCTTTACGCCCAGACCCTTCAGGACGTTCCCGAACTTGTTCACGTCTGCGTGCAGCTCTCCGTACGTAATGCGCCGGACCTCGCCCGGAGGCTCTCCCTCCCAGATCAGCGCCACGCGGCCGCTCTTGCCGGCGCGGACATGCCGGTCGAGGCAATTCACCGACGCGTTGAGCTTGCCGCCCAGGAACCATTTGGCGTGCGGCGGCTTCCACTCCAGCACGCGGTCCCACGGCCGGCTCCATTCCAGTTGCTTCGCCCAGTCCGCCCAATAACCTTCCGGGTCCTGCCGCGCCCGCTCATAGGGTGTGGTGTCCCGCACGTGGGCCTGAGCCTTGAACGAGTCTGAAGGCGTGAAGCGCCGCTGCTCGTCGAGGAGCGTTTCGATCCGGTCAGTCGCCATAGTTTGGGATATTAAGGAAGAGGGGGACTCTAGCAAGTTGCACCGCGCCGCTCGCATTGCGGCAAACGGCAAGCGTGAGCGGCCTCACGTGTCTGTGCCAAACAGTTGAGGCGGCGCGTCTTAGAGAGTGTGGCATTGGAGTGGCATATGGAGGCAACGGAGGAATTATGTCACCAATGCCCGTGGAGAACTCACTGATGTCGACGCGTCCGATGGAGAAGTCGCTGGCGGCTCCGGAGCGGCTCGATCTCGAGTCCCGCACCGCGTTTCGCCGCGCTGCCGGGGAGGTGCTGGACCTGCTTGCCGAGGGGGCCGGCCGCCTGGTGATCGATCTGTCGGGCACGCGCTCGGTCGATAGCGCCGGTCTCGGCGCCTTGATGCTGATCCAGCGCAAGGCCGCGGAGCGCCGCCAGACCGTGTGTCTGCGGGGGGCCAACGAAGAGCTGCGCTTCCTGCTTGTGCTGACCAAGTTGGACGACCTCTTCGAATTGGAGACTGGCGTTTCGTGAGATAAATTGGCGCGATGGCGCCACGTAAGGTCCTGTTCGTCGAAGACGAAGCCGCGCTACAATACTCCTACAAGCGGTACTTTGAAGGTAGATACACCATGGCCTACGCGCCGAACGGCGCGGAGGCCATGCGTCAGCTC
>DASWEL010000152.1:0-2217 GCA_036394755.1 Gemmatimonadales bacterium
CGCGCCGAGGCCGACGAGTCCGCCGATCGCGGTGCCGGCGCCCGCGCCGGCGGTCACTCGTAGGAAATCGCGTCGACTGACCTGCATACGAGCCCCCTAGAAATCGAACCGAGTGCTGAGCAGGACCTGGTTGCCCGACAGGATATCGCCGCTGCCGAGCTTGACTTCGTTGTGCAACCACTCGACGCCCACCGAGTACGGGCCCGCCGGCTTGAAGCGGATCATCGGGGTGAACGTCCAGCTGCTGAAGCGTCGGGCCGCGACCGGAATCGTCGTCGCCCCGTTGGCCTCCGTTACACCAGCGGGTGGGAGGCTGGCCAGCTCAGTCGAATCCGGCCTGTCGGTCCCGTAGAAGCCCCACACGCTCCACTTGGTGTTCAAGGCGTAACCGGCCTGGAGCCAGGCGCCCCATCCCTTGAAGTCCCCAAACTGGACGATCTGCGCGATGTGGTGCGCCATCCCTTTGCCGATGTAGGCGTTGCCTTGGAGCGTCAGGTCGCCCCGGGTCGTGTTGGCCCCGAGCTCAATCATGTAGCTCTTGATGCTGGGGTTGACCTTGTTATCTACGTGGGCCACGAGGTACCCACCCCACTTCGCAGTGGTGTAGTCGAATCGTCCTTCGATCTGCGGCCCCGCACGCTCGCCGGCGCTAGCCGCCGTGTCCGTGCCGTTATCGTTGCTCCAGGAGCCGCTGAGCAGAGCGAACTGGAGCCGCGTCGTCGCTCGCGCCGTCGGCGCGCTGAGCGTCTTCATAAACCTCACCTGGGTGAAGCGCCAGCCGATGAATCCGCCCGACCCGTGCCCCAGCGGGAAGGCGATGTGAGACGTCGAAACGGGGACGTTGCCGAACAGCAGGTCCCAGTCCTGGCCGATGCGGAGCGTGGTGCGGCCGTTCGTGAGGTCGGCGTACGCGAGGCGGATTCGAGGCTGTGGTTGCTCATCGGCGAATGCGCCCGTACCGGCGAACGTGCCGAAGAAGTCCAACTCCGCGGTCGCGTTGCCGTGCCACCCCTTGCTGACCTCGGGGCCGGCGAGCGCCACGGTGAGACGCGTGTTGCGCACGTCACCGCCGTGAATCCAGTGGGGACGCTCCAGGGTGACGTAATTCGCCTTTTGCCCGGTGCCGAGTCCGAAGTCGGCGTCCTGAGCGAAAAACGTGGCGTCGACGATGCCGTGAAGGGTGATGGTGACGCCTTGGGTCGTCTTGACGTCTTGCGCGAGTGCGGTGGCGGGGAATACGACAACTGCGGCGAGCCAACAAAGAAGTCTCGAACGCATGCGACCTCCTCTAGCAGCAGGTCCGTGACGCGATTCGGTACCACTCGTGCTGCTCCACATTGTCATGGGTGACGCGCGGGCGTCAAGGGCACCGGCACCGAGCTTCCGGTGCCGGCGCGTTGCTTGCCTGCCACACTAGCCCCTCGCGGGCGCGCGCACCTCCGACGGCTGCCAGATGCTGATCTTTCTGGTCTCGGGCATCAGGAACAGGCTGAGCACGAACGCGATGGCCGGCACGGCGATGGGATAGACCAGTGCGTGGCCCAGGCTCTGGGACATGCTGAGCCCCGCTGCCTGCGCGGACACATACGCCGCCGTCGTGATCACGGGCACCAGTCCTCCGCCCCAGCCATTCCCGATGTGATAGGGCACCGACACGGAAGAGTACCTGATGCGCGCCGGGAAGTATTCGGCGAGGAAAGCGCCGATCGGGCCGTACACCATGCCGACGTAGGAGACCATTATGGCGACAATCAGGATCGACAGCGGATAGTTGATATTGGCGGGGTTGGCGGCATGGCCGAGCGCCATGTACAGCGGGTAGTAGGTGACGGCCGCCAGGAAGAACCCGGCGAGAATAATCGGCTTGCGACCGATCCGGTCAGAAAGCCAGCCGAAAAAGATGAGCGATGGCGTGGCGATCAGCAGCGCTGCGCCGGTGATGTAGGCCGGGTGCAGGATGTCCGGCTTCTGCACCTGCTGGATGAAATAGAGCGCCCAGAACTGGCTGCTGTACCACACCACCCCCTCGCCGATCACCACGACGCTCGCGATGAGCACGTATCTGAGGTTCTGACTCCAGAACGCCTCGCGCCACGGATTGCTCGACGTCTGGCCCTTGGCCTTGATGGCCTGGAAGATCGGCGTCTCCTGGAGCTTCAGACGGATGTAGATCGCGATCGCGACCATGAGGAGCGAAAGCACGAAGGGAATCCGCCA
>DASWEL010000153.1:0-3912 GCA_036394755.1 Gemmatimonadales bacterium
GTGCGCACGCTGCTCGAATCGGGAGGCCGGCCCATCGCGCTCGGCGGCGACCATTCCGTGACCTACCCGATCGTGCGGGCGGTGCGATGGTTTCACCCGCAGCTCAGCATCCTCCACTTCGACGCCCATCCCGACCTGTACCCGGAGTTCGAGGGCGACCGATACTCCCACGCGTGTCCCTTCGCGCGGATCATGGAGGAGCGGCTAGCCGATCGGCTGGTGCAGGTGGGCATCCGTACGTCGACCGCCGTCCAGCGCGCCGAGGCCGAGCGTTACGGGGTGGAAGTGATCGACATGCGCGCCTGGGTCGCGGGCCGGCGCCCCGCGCTGCGCGAGCCCGTGTATGTCTCGATCGACATCGACGCCTTCGACCCTGCGTTCGCGCCGGGAGTGTCGCACCGCGAGCCGGGCGGCCTCACCGTACGAGAGGTGCTGGCGGTGCTACAAGGCTTGACCGTCCCGCTCGTCGGTGCCGATATCGTGGAGTTCAATCCCGCTCAGGACCCGAGCGGCATGACGGCGACACTATGCGCGAAGCTTGTGAAAGAGGTTGCTGGGAAGATGACTAATTCGGTGGAATCGTCAGGTGGATGACGTCGCCGGGGTGCACGGTGATGGTCTCGCTGACGGGATTCGAGCGACCCCCGATCGGATGCAGCTCGAACTGCAGCTCCGTGCCGTAGCCGATCAGTTCCGGCCGCACCATTAGGATGTGCGACGTGAGCCCCGGTACCATGCCGAGGCGGATGCGCTGCCCGCCGCGGATGAGGAACACGTTCATGTCGAGAAAATTCTGGTTCTCGACGCTCACCGCGACTTCTGCCTGAGGATTGATCGGTGCGACGGCGCCACGATGACACGCCGCGGCGGCGAACGCCGCGAGTACTAGGGCGGACGAGAGCTGACGCATTACTGTTAATGTACACCCAACCCACCACGGCCACATGATCGACTGGCTCCAGGCGCACCTCGGCATGAACCCCCAGCTCCAGACGCGGCTGCTCGTTACCGCGGGGACGATTGCCGGGCTCTGGCTCGTGCGCCACTTCGTCCTCGGGTTCGTGTACCGCCGGGTGCAGGACCCGTGGGGCCGCTACCGTTGGCGCAAGGGTCTGACCTACGTTTTGGTCGCGGTCGGCGTGATCCTTGTGAGCCAAACGTGGTTCGTGGGAACCGCCGCGCTCACGACCTACCTGGGGCTGGTGTCCGCAGGCCTGGCGATCGCCCTCAAAGAGCCGGTCTCGAACGTCGCCGGCTGGGCGTTCATCATCTGGCGTCGCCCCTTCGAAGTGGGGGACCGCATCCAGATCGGGCCGCATGCCGGCGACGTAATCGACCTGGGCCTGTTCCAGTTCACCCTCAACGAGATCGGCGCGTGGGTCCAGGCGGACCAGTCGAGCGGGCGGATCATCCATGTCCCGAACGGCAAGATCTTCACCGATCCGGTGGCCAACTACAACAAGGGATTCCGCTACATCTGGAACGAGGTGCCGGTGGTGGTGACGTTCGAGAGCGACTGGAGAAAGGCGAAGCAGATTCTCGGGAAGATCGCCGTCAAACACGCGGAGCATCTGACGGCGCAGGCCGAGCAGGAGTTGCTTGCCGCCTCGCAGCAGTATCTCATCAATTACCGGAAGCTGACCCCGATCGTCTACACGAACGTCGTGGACTACGGCGTGCAGCTGACCATCCGCTACTTGATCGAGCCGCGCAAGCGACGCGGCACCGAGCACGCCATCTGGGAGGACATCCTCACCGAGTTCGCGAACGCCCCGGACATCGACCTCGCGTATCACACGACGCGCGGGTTCAAGTACACGGAAGAAGGGAAGCCGGCGCTGCGGGCCCCACCCGTCGGGCCACGCCGGGCCGATCTGGCGCCCGCTGACGACTGAAGCGCGCTACTGTTCCGACACCTCGTAGTGCTGGACGGTCGGCTCCAACTCGAGCAGGTAGTCCCGGTCCTCGGGGTAGTAGTGCGCGCGCTCGACGTCGTCTCCCGCGAAGGTCCCGATCGCCTCCATTGAATCCCAGAACGAGATGAACAGGAAGTGCGTCTCGCCGCCGACCGTCCGGCGCAGCACCTCGACGCCGCGGTTGCCGGGCGTCCCGCGGCATTCCGTCACGCCCGTGCGGCGCAGGTAGGCGGCATAAGCGTCGCCCTTCGCGGCCGGGACCGCACCGTGCCAGAGCCGCGCGATCAAGGGCCGCTTAGATCCGGTCGAGCTCGCTGACCGTGCGTTCATTGCGGACGTTACCGGTGTTGAGAGTGGACTTCGGCTCGAGCAGGACCACATGTGTCTCTTCCGACGCGATGGGAAGGTGGTCGACCCCCCGCGGCACGATCACGAACTCGCCTTCGTTCACCCACACGTCGCGATCGCGGAACTTGATCAGCAGGCGGCCCCGCACCACGAGAAACAGCTCGTCCTCTGCGTCATGGTGATGCCACACGAACTCGCCTTTGAGCTTGACGAGCTTCACGTAGCAATCGTTGAGCTCGCCCACGATCTTGGGGCTCCAATGGTCGTCGAACTGCCGGAACTTCTCCGCGAGGTTCACACTACGCATGCTCCGAGGCCTCCTGACGGACCGGCCCCGTCGGTTCCGTCCGGCCCGCCGCCGGTCCGGCCGTCCGTCCGATCTTGTGGGAGAACTGGATCCATACGACGGCGCCGAGGATCAGCGCCATCGCGAGGAACGTGCGCGCGGTCACCGGCTCGCGCAGGATCAGCCAGCCGAGCAGTACGGCGATGACGGGATTCACATATGCGTACGTGCCCACGATGGTGGGTGACGCGTGGCGCAGGGCGTAGGTGTAGGCGCTGTATCCCAGGATCGAGCCGAACACCACGAGGTACGCCATCGCGCCGACGCCTTTCGGCGTGAGGTGCCAGCGGCTCCACTCCCCGAGCAGCGTGCCCACGAGGGCGATCGCGGCGCCGCCCGCGATCATCTGAATCGCCGCCCCCACGTAGGGGCTCGTCTCCGTCCGGTGCCGCTTGCTGTACACCGAGCCGAGCGACCACGACGCGCTCGCGCACGTGAGGGCGATCGGTCCGCGCAAATCCGCCCGCATGATCTCGGCGGGGCTCGCACCCACCAGCAGGGCGGTCCCGATGAAGCCAAGCAGCAGCCCCGTCACGACGCGCCAGTTCAGGTCGCCCGACCCGCCCGGGATGATCGCGTCGAAGAACGCCATCCACAGCGCCACCGTGACGACGAAGATGCTGGCGATGCCCGAGGCGGTGTACTGCTCCGCCCAGACGACGAACGCATTGCCGCCCGCCAACAGCAGGACGCCCACGATCGCCTGGGTGCGCCAGTCGACCAGGCGTTTGGGAAGCGTGTCGCCGAGCGCCAGAACCACGCTGAGCAGCAGCAGGCCCGCGATGAGGAACCGCAGACCGGCGAATAGAAACGGGGGCAGGACCCCGACGCCGACGCGGATGGCGAGGTAGGTGGACCCCCAGAACACGCAGACGACGAGATAAGCGACGAGCGCCTTGCCACGCAGTCCGGCCATCAGTCGAGCTCCGTGGGGACGAACCCCGGTTTTTCGAATACCGTGCCGAGCACGATCGTGGTCCGCGTGTTCATCTCGACTGTTGGAGATGGACCGCGCAGGTCGCGCAGTAGATCCTGCAGGCGCTCGAGATCCGGCGCGGCGACCTTGAGGACGTAACAGTCTTCACCCGCGACGTGGTGACATTCCAAAACGCCCGGATGCTTTTCCATCTCGCGCATCCGTGGCTCGTCGCCGACGTAGTCGGACTTGGTGTAGCGCACCGCGACGAACGCCGTTACCGGGAATCCCGCTTTGACGCGGTCGACGCGCGCGCCGTACCCGGTGATGTAGCCGGCTTCCTCCAGTCGCCTCACCCGCTCCATCACCGCGGGTCGCGACAACCC
>DASWEL010000154.1:0-2911 GCA_036394755.1 Gemmatimonadales bacterium
GTGCTGTTGCGATCACCGTTCGCGACGCCCGCCGCGCTGCGCAACCACACCGAGGTGTGCGGCAGGGGGAGCGGGATGCCGAAATCGAAGCCGCCGCGAAATTGTGGTGTCGTCTCGCCGGGTATGCGGCTGCCATCGTAGACGAGTTCCCAGGAGATGCCTTTCTCGTCATCGACCGCGCCGAGCGAGCGGCGCAGGTTCGTGTAGTGCAGTCCCACCTCGGCGGTCACCAGGCGGGTGAAGTTGGTCGCGATGTTTTGCGCGCCGGGCAGGGTGTCGATCTGGTTGTAATACGCCACGTCGAAGAGCAGATCCAGCCGCTCAGGCGCATCGAAAAGCAGCAACCAGTCGTAGCCCAGCTTGGCCGCATCGCCCTTGCGGCTACGCTCGGTGGGACCGAACAGGTCATAGAAATCCGACCGGTTCCAGGACAACTCGCCGTGCCAGAAGCCATAGCGGCCCGTGATGTCGAGATGGGTCCGCTCCTCGCTGGAGAGTTTGTTCTCCGGCGTGTACGCCGCAGTGATTCCGAGGCTCGCAAACTGCAGCGAGTCCTCGAAATTCAAATGGTAGCCGACCCCGGCCGTGTTCTTGTAGCCCTGCAGCACCGGATAACCGTTCGAGAGCGTGACGTTGCGCAGGGGCACGTACGGACCCCTTTTCGTCACCAGCTTCTCATCGTCCACCGTGCTCGGCGCGGGCACCTGCCAAGTCTTGACGACGGGATACTTGTCGGCGACCTCGGCACCGAGAAAGGTGATCGCGCTCACGTCCTCGAGCGGCTGCGGCTCGATGATCGCCGGCACGAATCCGGCCGCGGTGAAGGTCAGCACCACGAGCCCGCCATCGGCGAGCGGCACCGGACGGAACAATCCAGTCTCCGCGTTGGAGACCGCTTCGACGGCTCCGGTCGCCACCTCGTAGCGGAAGATGTTCGACACTCCCGTGTAGTAGCTGCTGCCGTACAGGTAGCGGCCGTCCGGAGAGAACACGAATCCCTCGGGCACGGATTGCCCGAATTTGAATTCGGACAGCGGTTTGAAATCCCCCGCCAGCACTTTATCGAGCTCCCAGACGCGCAAGTATTGCGCGCCGTTGTCCTCGCTCATGGTCGCGGACAGCAATCGCCCATCCGGCGAAATATCGAGATCGGTCGGCACGCGCTCCCACGAAAATTCGTGAATCGCAATCCACTTGTGATACGGATAGGGAATGCGCACTAGCGTCGCCAGACCGTTCACGTGACGCACGCCCAGCAATGAACGATCGGCCGGATTGAACACGATCTCGCCGATCCGCGCATGCTTGAGCAGCAGCCGCTGGGCACCCGTCCGGACGTTCACCGAGGCGAGATCGCGCAACGTGCGGTTGTCGTTGACGTAAAACGCCGTGCCGCTGCCGGGGTCGTAGGCGAACGAAGTCACCTGATAATGCATCCCACCTTTGATGTCCGCGATGCGCCGCACGCTGCCGTCGCGGGTGTCCAACGCGGCGACGTGCTCGACCACGCCCGGGTAGCGCACGGCCGTGTAGAGAATACCGGTGGCCTCCTCGTAGAACATTCGTGATACCGACCCCAGCGGGCGCGCCACCAGCCTGCGCTCGGGGGTGATCGGAAATTTTCGCACCTCCGCGAGGTTGCGCTCCTGGAACTCATGCTCGAATGCGATCCAGTTCTGCCAGGCCTGATCGAGCGGGATGCCGAAGACATGCTCGAATTGATCGGCGTAGTACCGCCTAGTGCCCTCGTCGCGGCGGGTCCAGGCGACCACCGCCTCGGGCGAATAAGTGTAGGCCAGCCAGGTCACGAATCGGGTGCCGTAGAGGTACGCACTCGCGGTTCCCTGAAAGCCGATTTTGAGACCCTGAGACTCGAGCCCCAAGGGATCATAAAAATGCGCATCGTCCCGCACCATCGCACGGAATACCGACTCATCGTACCCGCCCTGCGCTCGCCCCAAACCTCCGCCCATCCAGGTCTCGAAGAAGACTGCGTTGCCCTCGGCATACCAGCGCGGTGTCGTCTGGCGCGGGACGGTGAGGTAGCTGTAGAGCAGCGATTCGGGATCCCTCGGATCGGCTGCCACTTTTCCCAGAAAAAAGCGCCGCCAACGCCGGTCCTGCTCGTTCGCGATGTCGCCTTGCACTTCGTGAATCAGCTCGTGATTCATCAATTGGTACATGCGCTCGCTCGCCGGGAAGGTCTCGAAAGTATGGGAAAGCGGCGCGATGTCAAACTCGAGGAGGTCGTGCGGCTCGACGTAGGCGTGGGCATTGCCGTAGTCCGTGAAATCCCTCAATAGAATCGTCGTGGGCTCGGACGGGACCCAACTGAATATGCGGCGTTGCCAAGCCAGCGAATTGGTGAAGGCGCGTACGGAGTGCGGCTCGAGGAAGCTCAGGTAGTTGTAGTAGTAGAGTCGGAGGTCTTTGGTTTCGACGCCGGAAATATTGACCGGACTCTCATCAGCGGCCGCTGCAAGTGCGGTGATGGTCAGTGAAAGGCACAAGAGCGCGCCGCGCAACCAGGCCCGCCTCACGGGCACTGTCGGCAGCCTAACCATAGGCGACTGTTTTCCAATGGAAAACCGCCGGCCCTAGAGCCGGCGGAGTGTTGGTGCTCGAGCGAGCGATGGTTATTGCGAAGAGCTATCGCGCGCGGCGTTACTCGAAGCATCGCGCGCGGCGTTACTCGAAGCGTCGCGCGCGGCGTTACTCGAAGCGTCGCGCACGGCGTTACTCGAAGCATCGCGCACGGCGTTACTCGAAGCGTCGCGCACGGCGTTACTCGAAGCGTCGCGCACGGCGTTACTCGAAGCATCGCGCACGGCGTTACTCGAAGCATCGCGCACGGCCTTACTCGAAGCGTCGCGCACGGCGTCACGCGAGGCATCGCTCGCATTGGCCGAGC
>DASWEL010000155.1:0-3560 GCA_036394755.1 Gemmatimonadales bacterium
GTAGAAGTGGCCCGGCGCACAGTTCGGACGCGGGTGGTATGGCAGCGAGCCGAGGTAGCTCACGATCGGTTCGACTCCGGGGTGAGAGGAATCCGAGCAGTCGCTCCAGTTGCCATTCACCGTGTAGACGTTGTTCGTCCCGGGTCTGGGATCCGGGTTGGCGATCGGCACGCCGGCGGGTGGCGTAATGGCGTTGCCGTTGCCGTCGCTGAAGAAGACGGCGTCACCCATGCCGAGCATGACGTGGTTGGCGGCCGTTCCGCCCATCACGGACTGGTGGAAGTTGTCGCTCGAGGCGAACTCGTGGGCCAACCGCTTGAGAAACGGCGCGTCACCGTCGTTGACGTTGAAGAACGCCATCGGGTTGCCGACGCCGTTGTCACGCGTCGCGAAGCTGATGTTCACGAAGGGGTAGAGGTCGCTCAGACAGCCGCTCGGATTTGCCGGTGTCGCGTTGCTCACGCTGCAGTCCGACTGCTGCCACATCTGGTAGAAACGATGGATCGTGTCGCCGGTGTAGGCGTCGTACGGCATCGTCGGCCCCGTGAGCTGGAAGGGACCATTGGGCAGGCTCGTCGCGTTCGCGACCCGCGTGTCGACAGAGCGCAGGGGCAGGCCGGTGGCACCGGTCGTGAGCAGGACCAGGTCTGCCGGCTCGAGGTCGGGCTCGGCGGAGGCGGCGGCCAGCGTCGCGAACGGCGGCGGCGCGGTGTCGCTCGGCGCCGTGTGAGCGCCCAGCGTGTCGGGCGGCGGCAAGATCGCGTACGGCGTCTTGCTCGGCGCGCCAATATAAAAGGAGGATTGCGGCGGCACGGTGAACTGGGCACCGGCGCCAAAGTCAGCGCCCGGCGTACCATCGCGGTTGACGATGCCCCTGGAGAGCAAGTTGCTCGCGCGCTGGTGGGCCTTCGGGCCATAGGTGCCGAAGACGTGGTCGTACGAGCGATTCTCGGCGATGACGACGATGACGTGCTGGATCGGAGTGCGAGTCGCGGGGCGCGCGTCCTCTTTGGCCTGCACGCCGCCGGCCGGCGCCAGCGCCGTCGTGACCGAGAGGGCAAGGCTGATGACGGATGTGCCGCGGATCATCTGCATACCGCCTCCTGGGTGGCCGTGTACCGCGAGACCGGATGCGTCACGCGGCGTAGGTTATGCGCCGTTGGCGACAGAGGAATGACGTTCGAGTGATGTTCCGATGGTGGCTCGGTGTCGTTGCCGTAGGCAGCACGCAACGCAGGCTCGTTGGAAAGGAGCCCCATGGAGAAGCGACGTCTCTCGTCTGACCGGCGGACCATGCTGAGAGGACCGCTGGTGCTCTTCTTGTTGGCGCTTGCGGGGTGCGCGACGCTCCGGCCCACAGCTGAGCAGCAGTTAGCCCATGCCGCGTGGGAGAGTTGTCCGAAGGCCGCGAACCTCGCGCTTGCCTCCATCGATCCCAATGGCCTGATTCACTACCGCGCCGTGAGCAGTCAATCCGGCGCGCGAACGTTGGCCGAATGTCTGAGATCGACAGGCGCGAGCGTGTCCTCGGCGCCGGTCGTGGCGTCCTCGCCCTGACCGTAGGATCAGGGTGGGGTCTGCACCGTTTCCAGGAAGGTGAAGATCTGCCACAGCACCTCGTCACTCAAAACGGTCTTCCACACCGGCATGCCCTTGTCGAGCCGGCCGTTGCTCACCACCTCGTAGAAGACTCGAGGCGCCTGCTGTCCGTAGCGCAGGTTCAGTCGGCGCAGATCCCGCGAGCGCTCCCCTTGATAGGCGTTCGTCCCGTGGCAATGCCCGCAGTACTGATTGAACAGGCTTCGGCCCTCGTCGATCACGTCGGCGCGGCCCTGGAATGGGTTCGTGATCGTCGCTGCCGCATGCTGCGCCGGCACCGCTCCGGGCAACAATACACACAGGACGACCACGAGCGCGGCTGTGTGACCAGCCCCGCCGTTCGACTTCACGTCCGGCGCGGTGTCAGTTGGCGAGCTCGAAGACCACGACCAGACCACCTTCGGGGCTCGCGTCGATGACCTTTTGGCCGATCTTTCCGAGGAAGGAGGGCGGACCTTTCACGCGACCCGCGACCACCGCCAGATATTGCTTGCCGTCGATCATATACGTCGTCGGGCTCTGCAGGATGCCTGTCCCGACGTTGAACTTCCAGAGGACCGCGCCGGTCTTCGCGTCGAGGGCTTTCAGCTCACCGTGCTGGTTTCCGTAGAAGACGAGGCCGCCCGCCGTCGACATCGCGCCCCCGAGAAACGGCAGGTCCTCCTTGACACCCCACACGGCGGTCTGCTTCACCGGATCCCAGGCTTTGAACTCCGAGAGGAATCCGCCACTGTCCGCTTTGTCGAGGTCGAATTCCGAGGCCAGATAGAACTTGCCGGGATTATAGGCCTCCGTCTTGCCCGCGATGTCCATGCAAAGGTTGAAGGACGGAATGTAGACGAGGCCCGTCTGCTCGCTGTACGACATCGGCTGCCAGTTCTTGCCGCCGAAGAGATTCGGGCAAACGTTCCTGGCCCAGCGATTGAGCTGCGGTCGCTTCTCGGGGTCCTCGACCGGGCGCCCGGTCGCCTTGTCGACGGCCTTGGCCCAGTTCAGGTGCACAAACGGCTCGGCGGAGATGAGCTGGCCGTTCTCGCGATTGAGGACGTAGAAGAAGCCGTTACGGTCCGCCTTCAGCAGGGCCGGGATCTTCCGGCCACCGACCGTCAGATCCGTGAGCACCGCTTCGTTGACCGCGTCGTAGTCCCAGACATCAGCCGGCGTCGTCTGATAGGCCCACGCGATCTTCCCGGTATCGGCGTTGAATGCGAGCTGCGACGCGGTGTGGGCGTTCGTGTATTGACCGTACTCGCTCGTGTCCGTACTGCGGGTATGCCCGCCCCAGGGCCCGGCGTTGCTCGTGCCCCAATAGAGGAGGTTGAGCTTGGGATCGTAAGAGCCGACGTACCACGTCGACCCGCCGCCCGTCTTCCACGAGTCGCCCTTCCAGGTGTCGTTTCCCGGTTCCCCCGGTCCCGGGACGGTGTAGGTCTTCCAGACCAGGTCGCCGGTGTTCTGGTTGTACGCCTGCACGGCCCCGCGCACGCCGTACTCGCCACCGGCGTAGCCCGTCACCACGAGATTCTTGTAGAGCACCGGCGGTGATGTGATTGCGTGACCGACCTTGTAGTCCACAACGGTGACCGTCCACAGCTCCTTCCCGGTATTCGCATCGAGCGCCACCAGCTTGGCGTCCAGCCGAGTGACGAAGACTTTCCCGTTTGCGTGCGCGACGCCGCGGCTGTCGAGTCCGCAACACACGGTGGCGAAGGCGTCCTGCGGGATCTCCGGCTCGTATTTCCATTTCACGGTCCCGTCTTTGGCGTTCAACGCAAAGACGTACTTCGGCCCGGTCGAGGTGCTGACGTACATCGTGTCGCCCACGACGATCGGCGTCGCTTCCTGGGACTCGAGCGAGCCCAGCGAACGTATCCATCGCACGCGAAGGCGGCTGACGTTTCCGGTGTTGATCTGATTCAGGGTGCTATAGCGCGTGTTCGCATAATCTCCGCCGTACATCG
>DASWEL010000156.1:0-2541 GCA_036394755.1 Gemmatimonadales bacterium
CTCGCCGAGATCTGTCGTATCGCAAATGAAGTTTTCCTTGCCGAGCATCATCTTGATGCCGGCCGCGGTTGTCGCATCGTCCTCGACAAGAAGCACGCGCATAAGAACCTCCGGGTTCGGCCGGCAACACGTACCGGCGGGGCCTTCGTTAACCAGGATTACCGACAGCTGTTAACAACCCGTTAGCGAGTCTAAACATCATTCTCGTGGTAAACGCGTAGGAGGCCCGCGATAGCCTTTGTCGACGTGGAGCAGACGATCGTCACCGCCGCACTGGTGGCGAAGAGCAGCGCCGAGACGTCGAACAAGGCTCGCTGGAAAGCTTGCTCGGAAACCATGCGTCGTGAGTTCTCCCGTCCCGCGGTTGCGCCACGACACCCACGACTTGGCTCAGCGCGCTTGTCGTACTCGTCGTGACGACGCCACCAGACGCCGGTCTCGTTGCGTCCCTTTGGGGCGCGGTCGAGCCACTGGTACATGCCCCAGAGGCCGTCCAGTCCGCGCGCATAGGTGGAATAGGTGTGGTAGACGACGCCGCCGCCCTCGAGCACGAACGCGCTCATGCCCGGTCTCTCGCGGGTGAACGTGGCCGCATCGGTTCCGCACATGGCGGCAACCCGGGCGACGGGATTATCGCGGTCGGGCAATTGCCATGCCGAGTGCCGGTAGTTGTATTCGATGCCTCCCTGGCGCTGTTGCTCCTCGGTGAACCAGACGTTGAAGTCGGCGTTGAAGTCGCTCCCGAACGACGAAGCCCACGGGAAGCTCCAGCCCATCCGCTGCTTGTACGCCTGCAGCTTCGAGAGGGGCGCCCGCGAAACCGCCCAGAGCATCACATCATGGTTCGCCAGGTGGACGGCGACGCCGTTGAAGCCATCCGCGATCGCCGAACAGGACGGACAACTCGCCGTGTAGTCGGGCCCGAACATGAAATGGTAGACGAGGAGCTGCGAGCGCCCTCCGAAGAGGTCTGCCAGCGAGACACTCCCTTCATCGGTCTCGAATCGGTACTCCTTGTCGACCCGGACCCACGGCAGCTCCTGACGTCGCCGCGCCAGCTCGTCGCTGCGTCGCGTTAGCTCCTTTTCCGCCTCGAGGAGCCCGAGCCGAGCTGCCAGCCACTCTTCACGTGTCCCGGTCATGTGTTTCGTCATCGCGCATCACTCCCTTGGTGGTCGTGAGATAGTTAGCGCCGGGTCTCGAACGCTGGGAGTGACAAGTGTGGCGGGATCCCGATGGACTCGCTGATCACCGCCGCGGCGCGTGCGCTCGCCGCAGGTGCGCGGAACCGAAAGATGCTATGGGCGGGCGGCGAGGAAATGGCAACTTCGTCGCTGCATCTAACGATGGAGTGCCGCGATGCCCCAGCCAAACGACTTGAGCAGGTCCCTCGTCGCCCTGGACCAAAATAGCACGATCATTGCCGTCGTCGAGCTGAGCCAGTCGAGCTGGCTGGTTGGCGGCGTAGTTCCGGGTATTGAGCGTCAGCCGTGCAAGAAGCTGGAGCCAAGCCCCGAACGGCTGCTTGCCGTGCTGCATCGTTGGCGGGATGAGGCGGTCAGGGCCGGCCGCACTATCACGCGGATTGCGCTGGCCTTCGAAGCCGGTCGCGACGGCTTCTGGCTGGCGCGTTGGTTCGAGGCGCGCGAGGTAGAGGCGCACGTGATCCATCCCTCGAGTGTGGCCGTTTCGCGGGAACATCGCCGAGCGAAAACCGACCGGCTGGACACCGAATTGCTCAAGCGCGGGTTTCTGGGGTGGCTACGTGGAGAACGGGGCCATTGCAGCATGGCGCGCGTGCCAACGATTGCCGAAGAGGACGCCAAGCGGCCGAACCGGGAGCGTCAATCCCTGGTGGGAGAGCGCACGCGCATCGTCAACCGGATAAAGGCCACCCTGGCCCGGCTGGGCATTCGCAACTTCAAACCAACCCTGCGCAAGGCGGCCGAACGTCTAGCAACCGTGCACACCCCGGAGGGCATGCCGCTGCCGCCAAATGCTTTGGCGGAGCTGCAGCGCGATATGGCGCGGCTGGGCTTTGTTGTCAGCCAGATCAGGGAGATCGAGGAAGCTCGTCAGAAACGATTAGAGCAGCAGCCTGAGACCGGGCCCCATGCCATGGTTCGGCTGCTGGCCCGCATCGTCGGTGTTGGTGTCGAGACGGCTGATATGCTGGTTCACGAGGTGCTGTCACGGCCGATGCGTGACCGCAGAGCAGTGGCCCGCTACGCCGGCCTAACCGGCGCGCCGGATGAGAGCGGCGCGCAACGGCGCGAACAAGGGCTCGCCAGAGCCGGCAACGCCCGGGTCCGCCGCGGCATGATCCAACTCGCCTGGCGCTTTCTGCTGTTTCAGAAGGAGAGCGCGCTGGCACGATGGTATCGCGCCCGCACCGCCGACAGCCGTATTGGCACGCGCAAGACAATGATCGTCGCGCTGGCACGCAAACTGGTTATTGCGCTCTGGCGCTTTGTCACCACCGGCGAGCTACTGGAGGGCGTTGTCTTACGTCCAGCGTCCTAAAACGGTTTACCGGAACGA
>DASWEL010000157.1:0-5889 GCA_036394755.1 Gemmatimonadales bacterium
CGTTCGTCGTCGCCACACGAATCGGCGGCCCACCGTTGCCCAGCGTCGTCGAGATGCGGTCGCGCGATCGTGATCAGCTAGGCCTCAGCATCCGCTAGCGAGCTCGAATACCATTTGCTCTTGGCGACAGACCTTGGCATTCTCAACAATGAGCGCTACTCGCCGACGGAGAACTCCGTCGTGGAAGTCAAACGCATGCTGGCGGGTCTAATACTGAAGACTGATTACGGACGACCGATGACTGACGACGCGGTTCGTTTAGACCGCTGGCTCTGGGCCGCGCGCTTCTTCAAGACCCGTGCACTGGCCGCGGCCGCCGTGGCCGGCGGTAAAGTCCAGGTCAACGGCAGCCGCGCGAAGCCCGCCAAGCAGCTCCATGTGGGGGACAGCCTGCGGGTGCGCGTCGGTCCCTATGACTGGATGCTCACGGTGCGCGCCGTGACCGAACGCCGCGGTTCCGCACGCGACGCCCAGCTGTTGTATGACGAGGCTGCCGAAGGACGCGCGAATCGCGAGCGGCTCGCGGAAGCCCATAAAATCGCGCCGGCCCCCACCTATCAAGGCAAGGGCCGGCCGACCAAGAAAGAACGTCGCGAGCTGCAGCGCCTCGAGGAGGGCGAGGACTAGAGCTTCTGCAGGTGCACGCTCCCGGACCCGGTCTCGACCGAGACGCGCCCCTTCCCGTCCCCCAACGTTCCTGTGACATGATCGTGTTCGATGCGGCGCACTTGCAGCGTCAAGCCGCCGAGATCGATGTCGCCGCTTCCCGTATCGAGATCGACTTCCGCGCCGGCGGTAGGCGGCACTTTCAGTGTGACGTCGCCTGAGCCGGTCTCGATGTGGACGGAACGGAACGTCGCGACGAGTGCGACATCGACGTCGCCGCTTCCAGTCTCGAACGACAGGTCGTCGCCTGACGACGCGGTCGCCTCGATACTGCCCGATCCGGTCTCGACGTGCACGCTGGGAGACTTGACATCTGTCAGCGTGACATCGCCCGAGCCGGTCTCGAGCTTGAGGCTCACGCCGTCAACGCCCGATACGGTGACGTGACCCGAGCCCGTCGCGAGGCTGATGTCGCCGGACGCAGTGCGCAGGTCTACGTCGCCCGAGCCGGTCTCGACGCGCAGCACGCCGCGGGTCCGATCGGCTGCGACATCCGCCGATGCAACCCACACGCGAATCACGCCTTCGACGTTCGAGACGAACGCTTTCCCGACACCGAGGTACAGCGCGACGTTCTTGCCTTTCGGGACGCTCACGCGCAAATCGGCGTAGGCCTCGAGCCCGTCCCGGCTGCGCCCGCTGATCCGAACCTCGTGGCCGTCGCGGAACCAGCCGCCGCGGTCGTGACGCCCATGTTCTTCACCGAAGGTCCCGTCGTCGCGGACGCGCAGCGAGGTGTTCCAGCCGCGGCCCCAGTCGGGCATCACGATGTTGTCGTCGGGATAGATGATCCGCAGCGTCTCGCGGCCGCGCAGCGGCCCCGACTGCACCTCGAGCTTGGCCGCGTCGGCGCCACCGCGCTGGATCTCGACAGTTACGTCGCTTCCAGAGCCAGCTTCGACGCGCAGCTCACCGACGAGGTTGTAGATGGCGACGGAATCGCCTTTGAGGACCTGACGTGAGGTTTGGGCAGCAGCGGGAATGGCGACGACTGCAACAGCAAGACCGAGCAACGGCGCGCGAGCGATCATAGCGGCTCCACAAGGGGTTGGATCTCGTTGGATAGCGAAACGCCTACAAGGGTTGCACCTTTCGACCATATGAAAGATTGGCTGGTTTGGTTTCTCCTGGCGATCGGCCTTTTCGTCGGGGAAATGTTCACGGCGGGGTTCTGGCTCGCCTGCCTGGCGGTTGGGGCCGCCGTCGCAGGGGTTGTGGGCTTGATCCCGGGGCTCGGTTTCGTCACACAGGGCATCGCGTTTGCCGTCTCCAGTATTGTCAGCATGGCGGGGCTGCGTCCCCGGCTCATGCATCTGCTCCAGCTCGGCCCCGGCTCCGACCTGCGGACCGGCGTGGACGCGCTGCTGGGTAAGACGGGCATTGTGACGGAGCGGATCGGGCCGGGGTCGGCAGGTCGGGTCAAGGTGGACGGCGAGGATTGGCGCGGCGCGTCGTCTGACGCCTCGGTCATCGAGCCCGGCACCCCGGTCACCATCATTCAGGTGGACGGAACGACCTTGATGGTCGAGAAGGAGCTGTAGCGATGGGTCCTGGCACGATACTCGTCGGCGGCGTCGTCTTGTTTGCCATCGTCCTCATCTCGAAGAGCATCCGCGTCGTCCAGCAGGCGCAGACGATGATCATCGAACGGCTCGGCAAGTACCACAAGACGCTGGCGTCGGGGATCAATTTCGTCCTGCCCGTGATCGACCGTCCCCGCGCCGTGGACTGGCACCAGACGATCATCACGCCTGCGGGCGACAGCTACTCGCGCCGCTTCCGCACCGAGCGCATCGACCTGCGCGAGACAGTGTACGTCTTCCCCCGCCAGAACGTCATCACCAAGGACAACGTCGTCGTCGAGATCGACGCGCTGATCTATTCGCAGGTCACCGACCCGGTCCGGGCCACCTACGAGATCGCCAACCTCCCGGACGCGATCGAAAAGCTCACGCAGACGACGCTGCGCAACGTGATCGGTGAGATGGAGCTCGATCACGTGCTGTCTTCTCGCGACATGATCAATGCCAAGCTGCGCGCGATCCTCGACGAGGCAACGCACAAGTGGGGCGCCAAGGTCAGCCGCGTGGAGCTCAAGGACATCAACCCCCCGCGCGATATCCGCGACGCGATGGAGAAGCAGATGCGCGCCGAGCGGGAACGGCGCGCGACCATCATCACCGCCGACGCCGAGCGGCAGTCGCGCATTCTCTCGGCGGAGGGCATCCGGCAGTCGGAGATCAACACCGCGGAGGGCGACAAGGCGGCGAAGATTCTGCACGCTGAGGCCGAAGCGGCGGCCCGATTGAAGGTGGCCGAGGCCGAGGCCCAAGCGATCGAGCGGATCACCGCGGCGATCAAGGGCACCGGCGGCGATCCCGCACAGTACCTCATCGCCATCCGCTATATCGAGACGCTGAAGGAGATGGTCTCCGGCCAGAACAATAAGGTCATCTACATGCCCTACGAGGCCACCGGTGTGCTCGGGTCGCTCGGCGGAATTCGGGAGATGCTGGCGCCGGGCCCGTCCGACAAGAAGGTGTGAACGCCCTCACGCACCTCTCCGAAGAAGAACGGATCTTCCAGGGCGCGGTGCGCGACTTCGCCGAGCGCGAGGTCCGCCCGCGCGTGCAGGCGATGGAGCAGGCCGCGCAGCTCGATCCGACCCTGATTCCCAAGTTCTTCGAGCTCGGCCTCATGGGGATCGAGATCCCCGAGGCCCACGGCGGCGCGGGCGGCAGCCTCTTCATGACTGTGCTCGCCGTGGAAGAGCTGTCCGCGGTGGATGCGTCGGCGGCCATCTTCGTCGACGTGCAGAACACGCTGGTCAACGCGCTGCTTCTCAAGTGGGCTTCCGACGACATCAAGCGGCGCTACCTCCCCCAGCTCGCGAGCAACCTTGTCGGCGCGTACGCGCTCTCCGAAGCGGGCTCGGGCTCCGACGCGTTCGGGCTGCAGACGAAAGCCACCAGGCAGGGCGACACGTGGATCCTCGACGGCAGGAAGCTGTGGATCACCAACGGCGCGGAAGCCGGGTTGTACGTGATTTTCACGAACACCGACTTTGCGAAGGGCTACAAAGGGATCACGGCGTTCGCGGTGGAGCGCGGCTTCAAGGGATTCAGCGTCGGCAAGAAAGAAGACAAGCTCGGCATTCGCGCGTCCTCGACTGCCGAGCTGATCCTCGATCATTGCGCAGTCCCGGCGGCGAATCTGATCGGCGCGGTCGGGAACGGTTACAAGGTCGCGATTGAAACGCTCAACACAGGGCGCATCGGCATCGGCGCGCAGATGATCGGCGTGGCGCGCGGCGCGCTCGAAGCCTCGCTCAAATACGTGAAGGAGCGCCAGCAGTTCAACAAGCGGATCGCCGAGTTCCAGGGCGTGCAGTTTCAGCTGGCCCAGGCCGCGACGGAGCTGGAGGCGGCGCGGCTCATGGTGTACAACGCCGCACGGCTCGAAGACGCCGGCGAGTCCTATACGAAAGAAGCGGCGATGGCGAAGCTGCTGTCCTCGCAGGTCACCGAGCGGGTCACGTCGCTCGCGGTTGAGTTGTTTGGGGGCTACGGCTACACCAAGGAGTATCCGGTCGAGAAGTTCTATCGCGACGCGAAGATCGGGACGATCTACGAAGGCACGAGCAACATGCAGCTCAACACGATCGCGAAGCTCCTCTTGACATAGACTTGACGCGGCTGCGGTAGGCTGGGCGCGTACCTCCACTCGGAGCGACGCGATGATCCGCAGCTTGGCCGCAACGATCCTGGTTTCGTGCGCCCTGCTCAGCCGTGGTGCAGCCCAGGAGATCACCCTCGACTCGGCGCGGCATACCGTCGTCATGCGCGCCGGACCCTTCATGGCAGAGCCGGCCGAGCACAGTGAGCACTACGGCCATGCGGGGATGATGGACGGTGACGATCCCGTCCGCCGGTTGACGTGGCCCTGCGACGCGTGGCTGCGCGGCTTCGCGCTCCGGCTCGAGGATGCGGAGGGGCGGGAGCTCCCGCTCCGTTGGATTCACCACCTCAAGGTCGTGAACTTCGCGCGCCGGCAGCTCGTCTATCCGATCACCGAGCGCCTCATCGCGGTCTCGCGCGAGTCGCGCGACTTGAAGCTGCCGGTCTCGGTCGGCATTCCGGTTCGCGCGGGAGACGAGTTGGGCGTCTATGTGATGTGGGACGCGCCCGCCGATGCTCCGAGCCATGAGGTATTCATCCGGATCGAGCTGCAGTGGACGCCGACCAATCTGCTGCCGCGGCCGGTGAGCGCGCTTCCGTTCCAAGTGGACGTTCGTTTCGCGGTAGCGCGCAACACCTTCCCTGTTCCGCCGGGGCGGCACGAGTGGGCCTCCGAGTTCGAGCTACTCGTCGGCGGCCATCTACTCCTCGCGGGCGGGCATCTACACGACTATGGCGTGAGCGTGCGGCTCGAGGAAGCGGCGACGGGGAAGCGGATCCTGAACATCGAGGCGCGGCGGGATTCCAGCGGTCGTCTGCTCGGCATGCCACGCAAACTGCTCGCGCTGCGGGGCGAGGGCCTGCGGCTCAAGGCGGGCCGGCGCTACCGCATCGTCGCCGTGTACGACAACCCGACGGCCGATACCATTCCGGGAGCGATGGGCATCATCGGAGGTCTGTTCGTGCCCGACGACCTGCGACGCTGGCCCGCGATCGATGTCACCAACGCCGACTATCGGCTGGATCTGGAGCTGCTCGGCGGTGCTCCCACGATGACCGCGAGGCGCACAGCGGCGGGCGCGCAGCACGAGTGACCCGAATCACTCTGCCCGACTCTTCTATGGGGTAGGATAGGTCTCTCCACAGGAGGCCGATGATGACACGCTCGTGGCTGTTGCTCGCAGGTCTGCTCGTGTTCGGTGCCGCGCCGGCCGCCGCGCAGGAACATGGGCATGGGCACAAGAAGGAATTCGCCGTTGCGCCGGATCGCGCGGTGTCGGTGACCCGCGAGGTGCTGGTGCGGCAGGGCTATGAGGTCATTCGCATCGAGACGGTCGGGAACGACCAGGTCGTGTACTACCGCCGTGGGAACATGGGGCGGGGGAAGGGGAAGGGACCGAAGATGAAGATGATCATTCGGCGCGTCGAGAATCGGGTGGTCTTCGTGAATACGCCGGACGCAGTGTTGGTGGATATCAATGTGAGGCTGAAGCTGTAGCCCGCGGCTAGGGCTGAATCACCCTCACCACATTGTCCTGCTGGCTCG
>DASWEL010000158.1:0-5249 GCA_036394755.1 Gemmatimonadales bacterium
GCGCTGGTACGATGCTCCCGGAATCATGGTCCCGCTATCCCCGAGTGGCGGGAAAGACTCACCGCGTCCACTCGATCAGCGCACCGATACGTGGACCGAGGATCGAAACCCGTTTGTGGTCGGGGGACTGCAGCGCACCGAACGCGAACTGGGCCTGTAGCACGCCCGTCGCCCGATCGCTCAGCCGATACCGGAGGTCACTGCCGGTCCGGAAGAGATAGCCAAGCAGCTCCATCTTTGCGCCCGGACCGGTCAGCTCGTGACGGAATTCGAAGAGGGGAACGAGCGTGCCTTTGGCATTGAGCGGCCGCTCGAGGCGCGCGCCCAGGGTCAGGACATTGCCGCGCGGGACAGGCAACGTGCTGGGGCGCGCGCTCAGGCGTCGCATTTCCCACCCGTAGAGGGAAAGTTGAGACCGGCCGAGCGGCAGGCTCGTCGCGCCATAGGCAAGGATCCGATCTCCGATAGTGCTCTGCGTGCCGCCCTCGATCCCGTTGTCGCCGGTCGTCGTGTAGACGAGCGCGCCGCGGAAATACTTCCCTCCCCCGAACGGCCCCTCGATTCCGAAGCGCGCGCGAATCTCGCCGCCCGGCGTCAGCGTCTTGCCGTCTCTGACCGGCGTGTAGCTCGCGCCGTAGCGATAACTCGCTCCCGCGCCAATCGCCCAGTCGGTACCCATCTTGAACGCGGATGCAAATCCCGCCGACACACCCCCGCCCGATCCGAAGTTCGGCGTCGTGAATCCGAGTAGATCGGTCGCGGTCGCACCGAAGAGCGGAACGGTGGTATCGGAAACAGCGGTGGCTCCCGTGGGAATCGTGCCGACGATATTGAAGACGACACGCCCGGGAACAACGCCAATCGTGGCGCGGAGATCGGTGTCGACCAACCCGGAGTGGTCGATCGTTCTGCCCCCGACGTCCGCCGATGCGCGCGTGAATGCCGTCCCGACATCGATCGCCAGGCGATCGCCGAACCGCTGAGTAACGCTGATCGGAATGGTGAATTCGCTGATCCGGCGGAACCCGAGGCCGCTGCGGAGGCTGTACGATTCGAAGAACGCACCGGTTCGCGCGGTGGTCCCGGTTTGCGTGGCGGCTCGACACGGCGCGATAACGCCGATCATCGCGACCAGCAAGTATTCCCGACGGCGGGTCATGGCAGCCTGAAGATGATCCGGATCACGCCGAAGGTTTGGACGACATTCGTGACGCCCTGGCTCTCCTGGGTCGGATGACTCAGGGTGCTGGTCAGGCCGTTCTGGCCGGTCACATCGGTGATCGTCTGAGAGACGTCCGTGGTGACCTGTTGCAGCGCGCCAACCGACGCGGGTTGCGACGGCGCCGTGATCGGTGAGACCGCCTCGACCATGGTCACGAGATCGCCGGGTGACGCCTGGACTACCGGTGCCGCTTCGGCGGCCTGCTGATGCTCTCGAGCGGCCTGGAAGGACGGATCAGAACGAACCGCGGCGGTGAACGCGCCGGCCGCCGCGCGATAATCGCCCCCATCCATCGCGTCCAATCCCTGACTGTACGCCAGGAACGTCGCCAGGTTTTTGGGACCCTGCCGCAGGATGCGTTGCCGCTCAGCTTCCGTGAGCTGAATTCCAAGCTCGGTCGTGAGAGCGAACACGAGCTGTTTCTCGAGATCGAGCAGCTGCTTGAATGTGCCGTTCACCTGGGCGCCGGAACGAACGGTGCCGTCGCCGCGCACCACCGTCGCAGACATGCGGACCGGGCCGTTCTCGGTGATCGTGGCGACGCCCTGGACCATCCGCTCGGCGCGCAGCAGTCGGCCGACGCGCGCCGCCGTGCTGGCATCGGCACGACCGCTCTGAGTGAGCTTCAGCTCGTCGAGCAGCGCGCCGACCTGCAGGCGCTCAAGCAATCGGAGGCTGCGCACCATCGCCAGATCCGTCAACATCAGCTCAGCCAAGCCGCGCGAGAGGGGCTGCAGACTCGAGTCGCCTGCGATCGTCATCGGCAGCACGGCGATGGTCGAAGGCTCGGGGGCGAGAGTGGTGAGGGTCGACTCGCGCGCCAGGGCGAGCTTCGCCGTCTGGGTCGCCTGCATCCGGAGCGCGAGCTGCGCCAGAGCACGGACCGCCGCGACGCCCCGTGCCTGCGGATACTTGTTGGCGAAGTCGGTATAGGTCGCGAAGGCGAGGTCATAGCGGCCGCCTTTTTCCTGACAGCCACCGACGACCATGGGGCCGAGCGCTTCCGCTGGGGCCAGCATCTGACCGGCGTTTGCCACCACGACGGCGCTATCGCATTGCCCCGCGGCCATGAGGGCGGCAGCGAGACGGAAGCGGATCTGGGCGTTTCGGGGTTGCTGTGTGGCCTGGGCTTTGAGGGTGGGGATTTCCGCGGGCGTCACGGACTTGGGCCGTGGCCCGCCTGCGCAAGCCACGACCAAACCGCTCAGACTCAAGAGCAGGGACCTGCGACCAGCCAACGTCGGGGACTCCCGCCGAATGAAGGGGGGGTAAGCTACTGGTGTCTGATCGGAACCGCTATGACACGCGTCACGGGCACCGACATGCGGCGCGAGACTCGTCTAATAAGGAAGGCGATGCGCAGGCGGCGCGGTGGCCACCACGCCGTGGAGGAGGCGAAGCGAGGGCGATGCCGCCGGCTCACTCTGGGTTTTGCAGCATCTGACGCATCTTGCGCGCCAGGTCCTCGATCTGCTTGAGCCCGGTCAGCGTCTCCTCGTCGTATTTCTCCGGCGCGAGGAGCAGCAGCTGAGTCTCGGCGAGTATCGCCGATAGGGGGTTGGAAAGGTCGTGGCGCAGCTTTGCCATCGCCTTCAGTTCAGCCATCACAACAACGAGCGGTACAAGTCCCGCAGGTGGTGATCCCGCAGGTCGCGCACCGATTGCCACAGGTCCTGCTCCGAGCTCGCGCAGAAGATCTCCGCGCTGGAGCGCTCCATCTCCGTTCCCTCGGCACCGAACATGATGCGGCCACGCCAGATACCATCTTCGGTGCGGCGCAGAGAGAGTCGAATGTCTATGGGTTGTCCGTCAAAGCGAATCGGAGGCAGGTCGTGGACGACCGTATCGGGTGCAGCGGCTGGCGTGTATCGGGCAGGTTGGGCAGGCATGCCGATCCAGGGGCTGGTTTGAAACAACATTATAAACGGCTAGGAGTTATGCAATGGCTATTGGCTATCGGCTCCAGTTAGAGGCCCAGCTGGCGACTCAACATCTCGAGGTCGAAGCCCTCCTTGCGGACCCGCAGGTCGTAGTAGAAGAGGGTGAAGACGCAGGAAATCACCGGATAGATGAGCAACGACACACACGCAGCCAACACCGCCAGCACCGCGTCCAGTCCGCCCACAACCTCTCCCATGATTCCACCCAGGACTCCGGCACCGAGGTACACGACGAGGATCAGACCGATCGAGACGACCCCCAACGCCAGCGCCTTCCACTTGAAACCCTTCGTCAAGTCCCAGGAGCGTCGCAATGCCTCGCTGGCCGACCCCGATTCCAGGGCGGCCGCTTCCGCGGCGACGGAGTAGCCGCACGCCACGACAATCCCGGGGATGACGAGCGCCAATGTGGCCAGGACTGTCAGGAACCCGCTCATGATGTTGGCGCCGAGGATCGTTCCGAACCTGCTGCCCGCGAAGCCCATCGCGTCGCCGAACAGGGGCGTCCGGCCGAGGTAGGCCTCCGACACGACGCGCACCGTCGCACCCGTCACGAGTACGCTTCCCACCAGCGTCAGCAACCGGTCCAACAGGCTCAAGCCGGGATTCTGCGACCCGCCACCCGTCAGATCGATGTACACATCCATTGCCGTCGGAATGCCTTCGCACACGACCGCGATGCCCAGCACGAGCGCAAAGTGGCGCCGCAGCAGGACGAGCGCGCCGTCCAGGATCTCACCGATGGAGAGGGGACGTAGTTGATAATCCGCCATGGAGCCTCCCTTAGCTCAGCGTTAGGGCGAGGGTGCCGGCGCGAAGGTGAGCACGAAAAGTACGAGACTCGCCACGAGTAGCCAGATCCGCGACTTGGGAAGGGGACGGTACGCGTCCAGTACGGGGGGATGGCCGAACTGACCGCGGGAAAGAATCAGCACCACAAACGCCCACACGAACCAGCTCTTCGACAGAAACCCGAGCAGAAGCACCAGCACGAAAAAGAATCGGGCGACGTACCGTTGGGCCCGGGGGAACGCGGCGTAGAGAATGTGCCCGCCATCGAGCTGGGCGATCGGCAAGAGGTTGAGCATGGTGACGAACATTCCCAACCACCCCGCGAAGGCCATCGGGCTCAGCGCCACCGGTCCCGCGGTGTGCGTGAGCTGCCGGAGCAGCAGCGTCACAATTGAGTCCCCGAGCGCCCAGACCCCCCATCCGATCGTAACCTGCATTCCCGCCGCGACCGGCTCCGCCGGCGCGTGGCTATGCGCGAGTCCAATCCAGAGCACAGGGAGCGCGACGACGAAACCGGCGATCGGTCCCGCCGCGCCGATGTCGAGCAGCTGCCGGCGGTCGTTCAGAATCGTGCGGAGTCGAATGAAGGCACCGAGCGTCCCGATTCCGACGGGCGGCGGAGGTCCCGGAAGGAAATGGGGCGGCGACACATTCACCTGGTACTGGCGCGCGGTCAGATAGTGACCCATCTCGTGACAAAGGAGGATGGTGAGGAGTGGGAGCGAGAATGAAAACCCCGCTGCCCAGCCACGAAAGAACGCGAGATCCCAGGCGGCCGGATTGTAGAGGACGCCGAGATCGGGAGGGAGCGCGTTCGCGATCAGAGCGCCGGACATCGTCGTCAGGAACACCGTCACCGCGAGCAGGAGCAGATGCAACGTCAACGATTCCCGCGGCCTGACGGTTGGGCGCGTCAAGACGAGATGGCGCCCATCCCGCTCGGTGGACCAGTAGTAAGTCCCTGGCCATTGCCGGAGGGCGGCGGCGAGATCCGCCGAGGGTGCGGCGTGGGCCGGATCTACAAGTGCGTCAACAACTTCGCGGTCGTGGAGGGGAGTGGTGCGCCACGACAGCAGAAACCTTGTGAGGGTCACTGCCGCGTACTATACTTGAGCGTTCGCACACCGCCAAAATCCCAAGTTTCCATTTTCAACCAGGACCAATCCCCATCCCGGGGTTCCCCCCGCCGTAGCGCCAAACGGAGCTGAAGCACACGTGGATATCGCCGAATTAAAGAGAAAGTCCGTCGCAGAACTACACGCGATGGCCGAGAGCCTGAACATCACCAACTACTC
>DASWEL010000159.1:0-1775 GCA_036394755.1 Gemmatimonadales bacterium
TGGTGGTCGCCCGTGCACGCCGCGAATTGGTCGATGCGTCCCTGGTCGATCGTGATCCATTCGGAAACGCCGAGTTCGCGCCCCACGAACGATCCGCTGTCCGCGAGATTGAACGTTGGATGTGCCAAGGCCGACATCTCACGCGTACTGGGTTGGTCTTTCGACCGGCGAGGCACGCGTCGCGCCGCTGACCGCGCTTGCGCTCGGCGCCGCCGCATAGTCGCGGAATTGCTCGCGCAGCACCTTCTTGTCGAGCTTGCCGACGCTGGTCCTGGGCAGCGCCGGCACGAACACGATCTGATCCGGCACCGCGTAACGCGAGATCACGCCCTTGCGCGCGTAATCTTGCAGGCCCGCCTTGATCTCACTGTCGCGGACCGAAGAGCCCTCCTTGCGGACCACGATCGCGAGCGGGCGTTCGGTCCACTTCGGATCCGGAATGCCGATGACGGCGGCTTCGCACACCCCAGGGTGCTTGATGATGAGGTCCTCGATGTCGAGGGACGAGACCCATTCGCCCCCGGTCTTGATGACGTCCTTGAGGCGATCCGTGATCTTGAGGTAGCCGTCGGCGCCGATCACGCCGATGTCGCCGGTGTGCAGCCATCCGCCGAGCCACAGCTTTTCCGAGTTCGCGGGATCGCGCAGATAGCCCTGCGTCAGCCACGGCGCCCGCGCCACGATCTCGCCCGGCGTCGTGCCGTCCGCCGGAACGTCCCGCATCTCGGTGTCGACGACCCGGATATCGACCAATGGAATCGGGCGTCCGGCCTTGATCCGCACCTCCACCTGACGATCGACGTCCCACGCTTCGTGTTCGGGTCTGAGGTGAGCCAACGTGAGCACGGGGCAGGTCTCGGACATGCCATATCCCGTGGTGATGTCGATGCCGCGCTGCATGGCCTCCTTGGCCAAGGCCCGCGGCAACGCCGCGCCGCCGACGATGACTTTCCAGCCGTTGAGCATTCCTTCCGCCGCCCTCGGATGGGCGAGGATCATCTGCAGGATGGTCGGGACGCAGTGGGAGAACGTGACCTTCTCGCGCGCGATCAGCTCGAGCACGAGGTCCGGCGAATATTTTCCGAGATAGACCTGCTTGAGGCCAAGCGCCGTCGCGACGTACGGAAAGCCCCATGCATGCACATGAAACATGGGCGTAACGGGCATGTACACGTCGCCGTCGTTGAGACGGCCGTGTCCGGTGCCGGTGATCGCATTGCGCAGCGCCATGGTATGCAGCACCAGCTGGCGATGGCTGAAGTAGACGCCCTTGGGAAGCCCGGTGGTGCCGGTGGTGTAGAACGTGGTCGCCCGCGTGTCCTCGTCGAGGTCGGGGAAAACGAAATCGGGGTCGGCGCCCGCGAGCAGCGTTTCATAGTCGGCCGCCAACGAAAGCGTCGTCTTCGGACGCTCGCCGCCATCGTCGAGCAAGACGAGCGCCTTCACGCCTTCGACTCGATCCCAGATTTTTTCGAGTATGGGCAGGAACTCGCCGTTCACCAGGATGACGTCGTCTTTGGCGTGGTTGATGGTGTAGAGAATCTGCTCGGGCGAAAGGCGCACGTTGATGGTGTGAAGGGTGGCGCCCATCATGGGAACGGCAAAGAAGCATTCAAGGTATCGGTGGCTGTCCAAATCCATGACCCCCACGGTGTCCCCGGATTGAGCTCCGAGCTTGGTGAGCCCGCTCGCCAATCTGCCGACGCGGTCGCGGAAGTCGCGGTAGCTAAAGCGCGCTTGCGAGCGATAAACGATTTCCTGCTCGGGGGCGCGGA
>DASWEL010000160.1:0-12026 GCA_036394755.1 Gemmatimonadales bacterium
TGAACGACGCGACCCCGGCCTTCACGATCTCCCGGAACTGATCGCGGATGTGCTCCTCGAACCGCACCACCGACATGTGAAACGTGTAGTCCACCGCCGCGAGCCTCTCGGCCTTGGATTTCCAGGTCTCGAAGGCTGCCACCGGTTCATCGGACGCGCCTGGGCAGATCATTTCGATGAGCGTCGTGGTGCCGCCCGCGAGCGCCGCCTTGCTGGCGGACTCGTAGTCGTCCGCGGCGTAGGTGCCCATGAACGGCAGATAGATGTGCACGTGCGGGTCGATGAATCCCGGAAACACGTACTTGCCGCGCGCGTCGATGACTTCGGCCCCGGGAGCGACGAGCTTCGAATCGATGTGCGGCTCGATCCGCGTGATCGTCTCGTTCTCGGCATAGACGTCGCCCGTGAAGTCTTCCGTGGGGGTGATGATGCGCCCACCGTGGATCAGGAGCGCCATGTCGGAATCCAGCGGTGCACAGTGCGCAGATAATCATCGTAGGGCTCGCCGAACACGCGGCGCAGATGGGGCTCTTCGTAGAGAATCACCAGCAGATGCGTGACGATGAGGACCACAAACGCGTAGAGGACCAACCAGCCGGACCACAGGACCATGGCCGCACCGAGCATCGCCACGACGGCACCGATATAGATCGGATTTCGCACGAAGCGGTACGGGCCAGCGACTACGAGCCTGCGCGGTGGATCAAACGGCGCGGCCGTCCCCTTCCCGACGAAGGCAAACGTGACGAGGCACCACATGACCAACGCTAACCCCACGATCACAAGTCCCATGCCGGTGAGCTCGGACCAACTGGGCGCACCGCTCCATTTGTATCCGCTTCCTCTGAGAATGCGTTGTGGCACGATCACGAGGAAGAACGCGACGAACAGTGTCGCATAGGTCAGCGCACGGAGAAAAGTGAGCATTCAGGGAAGCTGCTTGACCATGTCGTCGTACGTCTCGGGGCGACGATCTCGGAAGAACTGCCAGGTCCGGCGCACCTCCTCGATCATGTCGAGGTTCATCTCCGCGACTACGAGCTCGTCTTTGTCCTCGCTGCCTTCCGCCAGGACGTTTCCGCGCGGATCCACGAAGTAGCTCGAGCCGTAGAACTGGCCGACGTTCCACGGTGCCTCGACGCCGACCCGGTTGATGCAGCCCATGAAGTAGCCGTTCGCCACCGCGTGCGCGGGCTGCTCGAGCTTCCACAGATATTGCGACAGGCCCTTCACCGTTGCCGACGGATTGAACACGATCTCGGCGCCATGGAGGCCGAGCAGTCGCGCGCCCTCGGGGAAATGGCGGTCATAACAGATGTAGACCCCGATTGTCGCGTAGCGCGTCTTGAAGACGGGGTAGCCAAGGTTGCCGGGCTTGAAGAAAAACTTCTCCCAGAATCCGGCCGTGTGCGGGATGTGGTTCTTGCGGTACTTGCCGAGGTAGCTGCCGTCGGCGTCGATGACGGCGGCGGTGTTGTAATAGACGCCCGCCATTTCGCGCTCGTAGATCGGCACGATCATCGCCATCTCGTGTTTCTTGGCGAGCTTCTGCATGCGCTGGATCGTCGGACCAGGGATCGGCTCGGCGATGTCGCACCATTTGGCGTCCTGACTAGGGCAGAAGTAGGGGCCGTTGAAGACTTCCTGCAGGCAGAGGATCTGCACCCCCTTCTTGCCGGCTTCCTCTATATAAGGAAGGTGCTTCTCGAGCATGGCGTCGGTGATCTTGGCTACCGGTGCGTTCGTGTCGTTGATGGGATTCGACATCTGGATGAGGCCGCCGACGACTTTGCGAGCTACCATCGTGAAATAACCACCTTCTTGTCCGTATAGAATTCGATCGAGTCATTGCCGTGCGCCTTGAGATCCCCGAAGAATGAGCCCTTCGTCCCACCGAATGGAAAGAACGCCATCGGTGCGGCGACGCCAATGTTTACGCCGATCATGCTGACGCCGACGCGATAGCGGAACTCGCGCGCGGCCTTGCCGCTCTGGGTGAAAATCGACGTCGCGTTGGCGAACCCCGAGCGCTGCACCATTTGGATCCCCTCGTCCAGGTTGCTGACGTGGGTCACCGATGCCACGGGTCCGAAGATCTCCTCTTTCCCGATCGTCATGTCGGGTTGGACGCCGTCGAAGACGGTCGGCCCGACGAAGTGGCCGCGCGGGTGCTTTTCGACCTTGGTCGCCCGCCCGTCGAGCAGCAGGGTGGCGCCGTCTTTGCGCCCCGCTTCCACGTACGACAGCACCTTCTCCTTGTGTTTGGCCGAGACGACGGGCCCCATGCTCACGCCGGGCTCGAGGCCGTAGCCCAGGCGCAGATCCTTTGCGGCGCTCAGGAGCCGATCACGGAACGGCTCGTAGGCCTTGCCTGCGGCGACCACGACGCTGCCCGCGAGACAGCGCTGGCCCGCGCACCCGAACAGCGATTCGCTGACGTTCGCCACCGCGCGGTCCATGTCGGCATCGGGCATCACGATGACGTGATTCTTCGCGCCGCCTAGGGCCTGCACACGCTTGCCGTACTTGGCGGCTTCCTGGTAGACGTATTTCGCGACGGGGGATGATCCGACAAACGAGACGCCGGCGATGCCGGGGTGCGCGAGGATCGCATTGACCGCGTCCTTCCCGCCATGGACCAGGTTCAGCACGCCGGGCGGAATCCCCGCCTCATGTGCCAGCTCGATGATGCGCGTCGGCGAGAACGGCACCTGCTCGCTCGGCTTGAGAATGAACGTGTTGCCGGTGGCGATCGCGTAGGGCCAGAACCAGCACGGCACCATCGCCGGAAAATTGAAAGGCGTGATCGCCGCGAACACGCCGAGCGGTTGGCGGACGTATTCGCAGTCGATGCCCGCCGCGACGTCTTCGAGCGTCTTGCCCATCATCAGGGTCGGAATGCCGCAGGCGTGCTCCACGTTTTCGATGCCGCGGCGCACCGACCCCCGTGCCTCGTCCAGTGTCTTGCCGTTCTCTCGTGTCACGGTCGCCGCGAGATCGTCGAAATGCTCTTCCATCAGGGACTTGAGCTTGAAGAGATAGCGGGCCCGCACCACCGGCGGGACCTCACGCCACTTGCGGAATGCGGCCTGCGCCGCCGCGACCGCTTCACTGACGGCGCGCGCGCCCGACAGCGGCACCTTGCCGAGCGGCTCGGCGGTTGCCGGGTTTGTGAGGTCGAGATAATCGACGCCACCGGGGGCGATCCACTCGCCCCCGATGTAGTTGCGGAGGGTTGTCATACCCGTAGCCTAGGGACGGCTAGGGCATTGTCAACTGACGAACTGCGCCTTCTCGGTCGAGCCTTCCAGCGCGACGGTCGAGCTGCGGCCGCCGTGCACGATCTGCGTGATTTCGTCGAAGTAGCCGACGCCCACGAACTCCTGATGCTTGACCGCCTCGTAGCCATCGCGCTCGCCGGCGAATTCCCGCGACTGCAAATCGGCGTACGCCGCCATCCCGCGCTCCTTATAATCCTGCGCCAGCGTGAACATGGCGTGGTTGAGCGCATGGAAGCCGGACAGGGTGACGAACTGGAACTTGTATCCCATCGTGCCCAGCTCCTGCTGGAAGCTCGCCAGCTGTGATTCGCTGAGATGGCGCTTCCAGTTGAAGGACGGCGAGCAATTGTAGGCGAGCAGCTTGCGCGGATACTCCTTGTGGATCGCCTCGGCGAACTGCCGGGCTTCGGCGAGGTCCGGCTTCGCGGTCTCGAACCACAGCATGTCGGCGTACGGCGCGTAGGCGCGGGCGCGCGCGACCGCCGCTTCGACGCCATCCTTAATGACGAAGAAACCCTCGGGTGAGCGGTCGCCGGTGCACCAGCGCCGATCGTACTCGTCGATGTCGGTCGTCAACAGCCCGGCGCTGTTTGCGTCGGTGCGCGCGATGAGGATTGTCTCTACGCCGCACACGTCGGCGGCGAGCCGCGCCGCGATCAGTTTGGCGATGAACTCGCTCGTGGGCACGAGCACCTTCCCGCCCAGATGCCCACATTTTTTGACCGAGGAGAGCTGGTCCTCGAAATGCACGCCGGCCGCGCCCGCCGCGATCATCAGCTTCATCAATTCGTACGCATTCAGAACCCCGCCAAATCCCGCTTCGGCATCCGCGACGAGCGGCACGTACCAGTCGATCGTGTGGTCGCCGTTCATGTGGTGGATCTCGTCGGCACGCCGTAGCGCATTCTGAATGCGAACCAACAGGTTCGGTACGCTGTCGGACGGATACAGGCTCTGGTCGGGGTACATCGTCATCGCATCGTTCGCGTCGGCGGCGACCTGCCAGCCGCTGATGTAGATCGCCTTGAGCCCCGCTCGTACTTCCTGCACGGCCTGGTTGCCGGTGAGCGCTGAGAGCACCGCCACGTAGGGCTCCGCGCCCATCATCTCCCAGAGACGCGCGGCCCCGTGACTCGCAAGCGTATGCTGGACCGGCAGCGTCCCTCGCAGCCGATAGACGTCCTCGGGCGTGTAGGTCCGAGTGACGCCCTGCCACCGCCGGTCGTTGCGCCAGCGCCGATCCAGCTCGGACAAAAATGCGTGCTTGTTCATACTGTTACTCCAGGTGCTCGTATGCGACCAGGGTGAGGAACTCCGGGAATTCGACGCCTGTCATCAGCTGACCAAACAACTCGGCGGCGAGTTCAAACTTGCCGCCTTTCAGATTCTTCTCTTCCATCTCCTCGGTGATGATCGATTCGACCAGACCGTGCGTCACGGTCCGCCCGTTGGAGAGACGCGCTTCGTGACGGACCCACTGCCACACTTGCGACCGCGAGATTTCGGCGGTGGCGGCGTCCTCCATCAGGTTGTAGATCGGCACGCAGCCCACGCCGCGGAGCCACGACTCGAGGTATTGAATCCCGACGTCCACGTTGGTGCGGAGGCCGGCCTCGGTGATTTCGCCGTCGGGGACAGCGAGCAGATCGCGCGGCGCGACGTGCACGTCCTCGCGCATCACGGAGAGCTGGTGGGAAGCGGCCAGTGAGCCGAATGCCCCACTGGCGACCGGCACGAGGCCCGGATGTGCGACCCAGGTGCCGTCATGTCCGGCATGCACCTCCCGTATCTTGTCCTGCAACACTGTGTCGAGCGCCTTGACGTTCGCCGCGGCGTCGCCCTTGATCGGAATCTGCGCAGCCATGCCGCCCATCGCGTGGATACCGCGGCGGTGGCAGGTGTGGATCAGCAGGTCGACATAGGACTTCAGGAAATGACGGTCCATCGTCACGCGCGCCCGGTCGGGCAGTACGAATTCCGGCCGGCTGCGGAATTTCTTGATGAAGCTGAAGATGTAATCCCAGCGCCCGCAGTTGAGTCCCGCGGCGTGATCGCGCAGCTCGTAGAGGATTTCGTCCATCTCGAACGCGGCGGGGATCGTCTCGATCAACACCGTCGCGCGGATCGTGCCGCGCGGAATCCCCAACGCATCCTGCGCCGCGACGAAGACGTCGTTCCAGAGCCGCGCCTCGAGATGGCTCTCGAGCTTCGGCAGATAGAAATACGGACCCGATCCTTTCGCGATCAGCGCCTTCGCGTTGTGGAAGAAGAACAGGCCGAAGTCGAACAACGACCCCGACACGGGCTCACCGTCTACCAGCACATGCCGTTCGACGAGATGCCAGCCCCGCGGCCGCACGATCAGCGTCGCCACCGTGGGATTCAGCGTGTAGTGCTTCTCGGCAGTCTTGAATGCGATGGTGCCCGCGACCGCGTCGCGCAGATCGATCTGCCCTTCGATCGTCCCGCGCCACGTGGGCGAGTGCGAGTCCTCGAAGTCCGCCATGTAGACTTGCGCGCCCGAGTTGAGCGCATTGATCACCATCTTACGGTCCACGGGCCCGGTGATCTCGACGCGTCGATCGAGCAGGTCGTGAGGAATGGGGGCGACGCGCCAGTCCGCGTCGCGAACCTGAGCAGTGCTCTCGAGGAACGTGGGGAACGCGCCGGCATCGAAATCCCGTTGGCGGTCGGCACGGCCGCGCAGCAGCTCCCGGCGCCGCGCCTCGAACCCGCGGGCGAGCCGCGCGACAAATTCCAGCGCCTCGGACGTCAGAATCTCATCGAAGCGCGCGTCGCGCGGAGCCCGAACTGCTACGTCGCGGCCGACGGAGGGGGATGGCATGGCGGCAAACATGGGGGGAAAGTGGAAGTGGGGAGCGGTCGAGGCTTGGACGGCTCAAGCTCTCATACGACCAACTCCCCCTTCCTATGTCCCGCAGTGGGGATGGGGGGTTCTGAGGCGGACGGTGCACTCATCCGGTCTCGTGGCCGGCGCGATACCCACGGCGTGTGGGCATCGCCTTGCGCGGCTGGACCCCCCAAAGTCGGTTCTCGACTTTGCTGCGAACATGATTAGCAAGCCGCGTGCCGCGCGGCTTGTGGCGGGGCCAGTATCGCCACGACACATTTTGTAGCATGAGTGACACGACTGTGGCCGTCGGACGCTCCGTCCCGCGGCGGGAGGGGGGCGACAAGGTCACCGGGCGCGCCCGCTACACCGACGACCTCGCCGTCCCGGGCGCGTTGTACGGCAAGACCATCCGCTCGACCGTCCCGAAGGGCAGGATCCGGTCCATCACGCTCGATCCTGCCTTTGAATGGGGCCGGGTAACGGTTGTGACAGCGGACGACATCCCGGGGGAGAATGTTGTGCAGCTCATCCGCGACGATCAGCCCGTCCTGGCCCGGAACCACGGAGAAATCAGGCACCGGGAAGAGCCCATTCTGCTCCTGGCGGCCGCCGACCGCGCTACACTCGAGGAAGCCGCCAGCTATATCCGGATCGAGTACGACGCTGTCCCGCCGGTCTTTGACCTGGACAAGGCCACCGAACTCTTTAGCAGCGTCGAGATTAGCAAAGGCAAGGTTTTGGAGGATCTGGAAGATCTGGAGGATGTTGAGGTTGTTGAGCGCTCGTTCCGCGTCGGCCTCCAGGAGCAGCTCTACATCGAGCCCCAGGGAGCCATTGCGTTCCCAGAACCGGGCGGCGCGATCAGAATCATTGGCTCGCTCCAGTGCCCTTACTACGTCCATCGGGCCCTGAAACGGGCTCTCAAGCTGACCGACAAGCAAGCCATCGTCATCCAAGCGGAGACCGGTGGCGGGTTCGGCGGCAAAGAGGAGTACCCGTCCATCGTGGCGATTCATGCGGCGCTCCTCGCCCGCAAGGCAGGCCGGCCGGTGCGGCTGATCTACGACCGCCATGAGGATCTCGCCGCGACCACCAAGCGTCACCCCGGCGTCATCACTCACCGCACCGCCGTGAGAAAAGATGGAACACTGCTGTCCCAGGACATCGAGATCGTCCTCGACGGCGGAGCGTACTGCACCCTCACGCCCGTGGTGTTGTCGCGGGCGGCGATCCATGCCGCGGGGGCGTATGCCTGTCCCAATGTCCGCATTCGCGCACGGGCGGTGGCGACCAACACGCCCCCCAATGGCGCCTTCCGTGGCTTCGGCGCGCCCCAGTCGCTGTTCGCCGCCGAGCTGATGGTCGAGCACGTCGCCGAGCGCCTGGGTGTGTCGAGTGTGGATCTCAGGCGCCAGTGGATGTTGCGCCTCGGCGACACAACCGCCACGGGGCAGGTGCTCACCGAGAGCGTCGGTTCTGAGCTCGTATTCGATGCCGCCCTCAAGGCCGCCCCAGCCGTCCGACCGTCCGACCGTCCGACCGTCCGACGCGGGCGCGGTTTATCACTCGTCTTCCATGGCTCAGGCTTTACAGGGAGTGGCGAGAAGAAACTTCAGGGCACCATCGGTTTCGAAGCCTTGGCCGACGGCACCTTCCGCATCCTCACGGCCTCGACGGAAATCGGGCAAGGCACGAAGACCATTTTTTGTCAGCTTGCCGCCGAGGCGTTGGGGGTCGAGTTGGACAAGGTCATCCTGGCGCCGCAGGACACGTCGCTCGTTCCCGATTCCGGGCCGACGGTTGCATCGCGCACGGCGATGATCGTGGGACGCCTGGTGCAGGAAGCCGCCACGGAGGTCAAGGAACGGCTGAAGCGGGAGAAGGCCCCGCTCCGGGTCGAGAAGTCGTACATCCAGCCCGACTCGATCCACTGGGACGAGACCAGTTATCGTGGCGACGCGTATCCCGTCTACGCCTGGGCGTGCACGATTGCCGACGTCGATGTCGACATGATCACGGGGGAAGTACGCGTCATCGACCTGGTCACGGCCGTCGATTGCGGCAAGGCCATCCACCCGGTGATGGCTGAGGGGCAGATCGAAGGCGGCAGCCTGCAGGCGGTCGGCTGGGCGACGATCGAAGAGATCAAGATGAAAGACGGGGGCTACCAGAACGACCGGCTGGCCACCTACCTCATTCCCACCGCGCTCGACGCGCCGCGGATTCGCACCATCCTCGTCGAGAATCCGTACTCCCGCGGGCCGTTCGGAGCCAAAGGGATTGGCGAGCTTCCGATGGATGGACCAGCGCCCGCCATTATCGCCGCCATCCACGACGCGACCGGCGTCTGGCTGGACGAGATTCCCGCCACTCCGGAGAAGGTTCTGTCGGCATGCGCTTCACGCTGAACGGGACAGCGGTTTCGCTCGACGTCGTTGGTACACACCGTTTGCTCGACGTATTGCGAGAGGACCTCCACCTCACCGGCACCAAAGAAGGGTGCGGCGAGGGCGAATGCGGGGCATGCTCCGTGATCGTCGACGGGGAGGTTGTGGATAGTTGCCTTGTAGCCGTCGGGCAGGTTGAGGGCTGCAAGGTGATCACTGTGGAGGGATTGGCTGATGGCGGACGGCTGACGGCCCTTCAGCAGGCGTTCATCGAGCACGGGGCGGCGCAGTGCGGGATTTGCACTCCGGGAATGTTGCTCGCCGCGCACGTCTTGCTGCAGCAGGCAAGACACCTGAGCGCCGCCGACGTTCGCGAAGGGCTCGCCGGCAATCTATGTCGCTGCACCGGCTACACGAAAATTATCGACGCGGTGCTGGCATGCACGAAGTGAGCTACCTCCGTCCCAAGAATCTGGCGGACGCGGTACGGCTGTACCGGACCACGGCCGGATGTCGACTGCTCGCTGGCGGCACGGATCTCATGGTGATGCTGCACGCGCGCACCCTGCGTCCTGAACCGCGGGCGCTGCTCGATTTATGGTCGCTGCCAGAGCTCAAAGGTGTGCGTCGCGTGAATGAGGGACTGGAGATCGGTGCCGCGGAGTCGTACACGGCGATCATTCGCTCCCCTGAGGTGCAACGGGATCTGCCGGCGCTCGTCGCTGCGGCACGGACGATTGGTGCCGCGCAGATCCAGAACCGCGGCACGCTCGGCGGCAACTTGGCGAACGCGTCGCCCGCCGGGGATACATTGCCGGTGTTGCTCGCCTACGACGCCGTGATCGTGACGGACCGGCGCTCGATTGCCATCGACACGTTCTTCATCGGCTATCGCAAGACCGCCCTCCAACCCGACGAGTTGATCACGGCGGTCCGTTTTCCGCTCGGCCGGCAGGTGGAGTTCCGCAAAGTTGGCACGCGGGCGGCGCAGGCGATCTCGAAGATCGTGATGGCGGTGAGCCGGAGCCCCGCCCGCGTCGCGGTCGGATCGGTCGCCGAGGTGCCGCTGCGCGCTCGCCAGGCCGAGGCGGCGTTGGAGCGGGGCGATCTCCAAGGCGCCGTGGCCGCCGTCGCCGAGGACATCCGACCCATCGATGATGTCCGATCCACGGCGGTCTATCGTCGCGCGGTCACGCAGAATGTGCTGCGAGAACTGCTCGAAAATGTGCGCTCACCGCGCACCTAGTAGGCGAGCATCTCCAACGAGCGAGCCAGAACCTCAGTCCCGAGACGCAGGTGGGCGGGGTCTGTGGATTCCTCCGGGCAGTGCGACCGTCCCCCGATACTCGGGACAAACAGCATTCCGACTCTACACCGCGCCGCCAGAATCTGCGCGTCATGCCCCGCGCCGCTTACCAGCTCCGTTGCCTGAACGCCGCACTCCTGCGCCGCGCGCGCGAGCAGCGCCCGCACATCGGGGTGCATCGCCACCGGCGGTTTTTCCTGCAGGGTGCGAATCGCCAAGCCGAGTCGTCGCTCCTGAGAGATCGTCGTGCAGAGCGAGCGAACGCGCTCCTCGAGCGCTCGGCGGCCGCCCAGGTCGGCGTGCCGGAGGTCTATGGTGAAGACCACCTTGCCCGGGACCACGTTGATCTGATCGGGCTCGACCGCGAGCTTGCCGACCGTCGCGACGGCGGGTTTCCCGAGGGACTTCGCGATCGACTCGATCGCCTGCACCATCGCGGCCGCCCCGGTAAGCGCATCGACCCGCAGGTCCATCGGGGTCGTCCCGGCATGGTCGGGGCGTCCGGTCACCGTCACCTCGAGGTGCGCGATGCCTACGATCGCGCTCACGACGGCGAGCGGTGTCCGCGCAGACTCGAGCACCGCGCCCTGCTCGATGTGTAGCTCGACGAACGTGTCGATGTCGTCGCGCGCCGCCGTGGCGATCCTGGCGGGATCGAGGCCACGCTCGCGCATCGCCGCGGCCATCGCCGCATCCGGCTGGTCGATGGCGCCGACGATCGCGCGGGAGCCCCAGAAGTTCGTCGCGAAGCGCGAGCCTTCCTCCTCACAGATGGCGACCACTTCGAGCGTCCGACGAGGTTTGCCCTTCTCCTTGAGGAGCGCCTCCACGGCACTCAGGCCCGCGACGATGCCCAGGGCGCCGTCGAGCCGCCCGCCGTGGCGGACCGTATCGATGTGGGATCCGGTAACGACGCTCTTTCCTTTATCAGTGCCTTCCGCTCGACCCCACAGATTCCCAACCGCATCCCGTCGAGTCTTGAGTCCGGCGTCTTTCAACCAGCGTTCAACGCGTTCGACCGCGGTCGCCCACGCGGCGCCATACAGAGGCCGGTAGGCTCCACCATCGGGCTCGGCGCCGATCGCGTAGAGCTCGTCGAGCCGTCGCTCGAGCAACGTGGGGTCAATGCCCATTCGACATATCCATAATTATCGATATGTGCCTATGGGGCTGGGGGCCGGGCGGGCCGCACGAATTGCCCCCAGCCGGGCTGGCCGACCACTTGGCCATCGACGAAGACGGTTTTTCCCCGCACGATCGTCCACATGACCTTCCCGGTGAATTCGCGGCCAAGGTAGGCGCTCACGCCGCTCTTCGTCTGAAGGTCTTTCGCTCCAAAGGTCCAGCGTTGCTCGGGGTCTACGATCGCGAGGTCGGCGTCGGCACCCACGGCGATCGCGCCCTTGCGCGGATACAGGCCGAAGAGCTGCGCGGGGGCGGTGGCGGTGAGATGCGCGACCCGCTCGAACGACAGCCCGCGAGCGAGCACGCCGTCGGTCATGAGGACCGGCAGCGTGGCCTGAATGCCCGCGACACCGCCCCAGGCCTGCCAGATATCGTGCTCGCCCCTGTACTTCGCGGCGGCAGGGCAGGGGGAATGATCGGAGCCAATCGAGTCCACTCTTCCAGCCAGCACCTCATGCCATAACGCCTCGCGCGTCTCCGCGTCGCGGATCGGCGGCGCACACTTCAGCGCCGGGCCGATCCGCTCGAAGTCTTCCTCGGTGAACGCGAGATAATGGGGACACGTCTCCGCGGTGATCGCCACGCCTTTGCCGCGTGCCCCGTCCACCTCCGCCAATCCTTCGGCGCAGCTGACGTGGACGACGTGCGCGCGCACACCCTTGCCGGCGCCGCGCATGCAGACGAGCAACCGGCGGATCGCGTCGACCTCGGCGGCAGCGGGCCGGGCGTGGCACCACGCAAGAGGATTCGGCGCGCCTTGGGCGGCGAGCATCTCCTGGCTTTCGGCGTGTACAGCCACGATCGCGTTCAGACGTGCAGCCACCTTGAGCCCAATCGCGAGCACGCCGTCGGGCACGCGAGGAAAGTCGTCGATGCCGCTATGACTCATGAAGGCCTTGAAGCCGACGACGCCGCATTGGTGGAGGGCTTCGAGGTCTCCGAGGTTTTCGGGGACCAAGCCTCCCCACAGGCCAAAGTCCACCAGCGCATTCCGCGACGCGACGGCGAGCTTT
>DASWEL010000161.1:0-6553 GCA_036394755.1 Gemmatimonadales bacterium
GATGCTCGCCGACTCGGTATTCAAGAACACCAGCTACGGATACATCCCTCCAGCTGATCGTTGACCGGCGCGCGGGTGGGCCGCTAGGTTGCCTCCAGCTCGGGAGGGCTAGACCTAACTGGTAAGGCGGCGGTCTTGAAAACCGCTGGGCGCAAGCCCGTACAGGTTCGAGTCCTGTGCCCTCCGTTTCTGTCGTTATTGCTCAGTCAGATGACGGAGCGAAGGCAGCTCGACCGGTCCACGCCCCACGTAATCCGGCTCGGGGTCTTTGTCGAACTGGACGGCGGCGATTGCAGCGTGGCCTAGCAGCGCGGCCTTGGCCACACGGTGCCGGCCGTCCATGACCGCTCCGTTCGACGACAGGATCATGGGGAACGAGAGATCCGCTGCTTCGATCAGCTTCACGTGTTCCAGCATCGCGCGCCACGTGGGCCGTTCGTCGTCCCCGCACCACGCCTCGTCGAGCTCCGTGATCTGGCTCAACGGAACGAGTTTGCGAGGCAGGCCGGCCGACAATGCCGCCAATCGATCGATGTCCCACGCCAATATTCCGCGAGTCGACTGGCGAAAGTAATACTGCTTCCGCACTAGAGCCCCTCTCGGTTCTCGACGTTATCTTAGACCGTGGGCCGCCTGCTAACCAGCGCTTGAACCTGGAGGGGCTGCCGCAACACGCCGAAGGTATGAAGAGACTCTTCGGCGCCTGGTTCCTCGGAAGGCTCATCTACTCCCTTGCGATGCAGAGATCTGCTCGATTGTGAGCGGGCGACCAGGCGGATTCTGCCTCCACCAACCCGATGGGATCATTCCATGCCAACTAAGGCCGTCTACTTCCTAGCGATCCCTGGCTTCGCCGACTGGGAGGCGGCACATGCACTTGCGGAGCTCCGCCGGCACGGCCATTTCCGCGTCGAGGTTGTGGGTCTAACCCGTGACGCCATTCAATCTATGGGTGGTCTCACTGTTCAACCGACCGCTGCTCTCGCTGAGCTCGATCCAGACGATGTTGCCGTGTTCATACTGCCGGGCGGTGATCGTTGGGAGCAGCAACCAGTCGAGCGCGAGTTGGTGACCGTTCTCAAGACCCTCGAAGCGCGGTCGGTGCCAATCGCTGCCATCTGTGCAGCCACCACGGCGGTCGCGCGCGTGGGCATCATCACGGGACGCCGGCATACAAGTAACGGTCTCGGGTACCTGAAAAAACACGTCCCCGACTATTCTGGTGCCGCGATGTACGTAGACGCTCCTGCGGTCCGCGACCGCGGTCTCATCACTGCAAGTGGTCTCGCCGATGTGGAGTTCGCCAACGAAATCATGGCTGAGCTTGGCGTACTGGGGGACCGCGATCGCTCCCTGTGGACCTCCCTATTTCGCGGGGGCCGGCTCCCGTCCGAAGCCTAACAAGGCAACTGGCCGTTCCCGCAGGCAACCTCAAGGAGGCCGGTGTGGAAATCCGAGAGCTGGCACGCTACGAGGTGCGATCGGAAGCCCTTGAACAGTGCCTCTCCGCGATTCACGAGTTTGTCGCGTACGTGCGTTCCAACGAGCCAGGAGCGCTGCGCTACGAGGTGTGGCAGGAGTCCGAGCATCCGACGCGCTTCGTTCACATCTTCATCTGGCGGGACGCGGAGGCCAACCGGATCCACGGAGAATCGGCCGCGGTTAAGAAGTTTGCCGGCATTCTCTATCCCAACTGTCTCGCCCCCGTGGAATTCATCGAGTACAAGCAAATCGACGCCAACGCGACCTTCCGGCGCGTTAAGTGATCGAGATGAGGGAGCGTTCCCTGGCGAACATCGCGGAGAGCCTTGCGCCGGCGGGCAGGTCGCGCGCAGGTTAAGCGCCGTCCGTTAAACGGCGTGAGAGGAGGGGGCCACGGGGCTGCTTCCCGCTGATACGAAACGAGTTGTCGAGGAGCAGCGCCTGGGCTTCGTGGCTACGGTTCGCCCCGACGGCACTCCCAATCTTTCCCCCAAGGGCACCACCGCCGTTTGGGACGACGACCACCTCGTGTTCGCGATCGTCATGGTGCGAGTTGACAGCGCGCTTGCGATCGATTCGCCGGCGTACGACCTCGGGCTCACCGAAGACGAGGTACGGAGTCGGTGGGAGCACCACTTCCAGTCGCTGCGCGCCGGGAAAACCACGTCACCGGCAGGCGAGTAACCACCCGAGGTCCAGCCATGAGAGCCTATGTTCTCACCACCGGCGTCGTGTTCGGGCTGCTCGCCTTAGCCCATCTCTGGCGCATTGCCGCGGAAGGGATGCACCTGCTCACCAACCCCTGGTGGGTCG
The DNA here is from genome assembly GCA_036394755.1 of Gemmatimonadales bacterium. Classification (GTDB taxonomy): domain Bacteria; phylum Gemmatimonadota; class Gemmatimonadetes; order Gemmatimonadales; family GWC2-71-9; genus 20CM-2-65-7. The sequence continues at coordinate 2,296 of DASWEL010000161.1, forward strand.
GGATCACGCTCGCCGCGGGTGCGCTAGCGCTTTGGGCGTGGCGCCTGCTTCGGGTGTCGCGGCCCACGTGAAGCAGGTATGACACGTAGATACAAAACGCCTTTCCTCATCGTGTTGGAGGCGACATGCCCCACGGCAAAATCTGTTACTTGGAAATACCGGCGAAGACGCCCAGGCATCCGCGGACTTCTATAGCAGCATTTTCGGCTGGACGGTCAGGAAACGGGGGGATGGCGAGCTCGCCTTCGATGACACCGGTGGAGTGAGCGGCACCTGGGTCAAGGAGAGCGATCGGACGCCAAACGAACGGACCCGGACCTATATCATGGTGGACGGCATCGCGAAGACCTTGAACCGGATCGAAGCGGCGGGTGGTCGAGTGCTGACGCCTCGTACGGAAATCGGCCCAGGCATGGGCGCGTTTGCGATATTCGCGGATCCGGTCGGCAACGAGTTCGGCCTCTATGAGGAACGGCACCGCTGATGGCTGCGAAGCAACCGGACTTGCGAGCGACGCTGCTGGCCGCGTGGAGAACCAACAACCGCGTCACGGTCCAGTTCGTCCAGCGCCTGCCGGCCGCCCTCTGGCAGGTCGCCGTCCCCGGAGAGCCTCGGCGCACGATCCGATCGATTGCGGCCCACCTTCACAACGCGAGGTGCCGGTGGGTCAAGACCCTGGGGCGGGAGCACGGCATTACCACGCCCGCTCTCGTCGATCACCGTCGTGTCAAGCGTCAGGAGCTCGTGGCCGCGCTGAAACGCAGCAGCAACGGGATCGAAGCGCTGCTCAAGCTGGGCATTGCCTCGGGGGGACAAGTCCCGCCGTCCAAAGGGTACGTCTGGCGCAACCTCTCGCTCGACGTCGGCCACGTGCTCACCTATTTCGTCGCGCATGAAGGTCATCACCGCGGTCAGATCATTCTGGTGGCGCGCCAGACGGGCCACCGCTTACCGACGACGATCGCGGGCGGGGTGTGGCAATGGAAGGCGGCCCGGCAGTGAGCTGTTGCGACTGGCTGCCCGCTGGCACACCTCACCGCACGCCCCCCAACCACAGTAAGCCATCGATGATCAGCTGATCCTGAACCGGGTTGTTCAGGGTGTGTGACAGCGTCTTGTTCGTCGCATCGTACTTGTGCTCGTAGTCGATGTCGTTGTGACCCATGTTCAGGTAAATCATCTTGTAGTTCTTGTTCGTCCAAACGACGGGATAGAACCCACTGTGCCAGATCTCGTGCGGCTTCGGGCCGGTGCCGAGCGGAAAGCTGGTCGAGTCTATCGAGAGCAGAATGTCGATGTCCGGATTCTGCCGCAAATCCTTTTCCCAGCGGTACCACTCACTGGGCGAGGACCGGAATGTCTCGGGGAGATGGGCAGTCGCCGGATGCTTGCGGTCTTCGACACGGAGAATGGCCGATGTCGGCCGCCACGTGTTGCTGACATACGATCCTGCCCCGAGAAATGTATTGTGATACCAGTCCCAGTTTGCAGGATACACCGAAGGGGTCAACGCAAAACCGGCAAAATGAAAGCCCATCCACGCCCCACCATGCTCCATGTACCCTTGAAACGCCGCTCGTTGTGCGGGGTCTTCCGGACGCGTATCGAGAAACACCACGACCTGATAGTGAGAAAGAAAGTCTGCGTTCAGATTGCCCCAATTGGACGTGGTGTCGTAACTAAAGTTGTATTTCGCGGCCATTGCCGGAAACCATACGTTGGTTTCATGCAAAAAACTGATGTGTGCCGCATCCTCCTTGCCGGTGAAGAACGCCATCACGCGAAACTTTCGTTGATTCTCGGTCCGCTTCCGCACGATGGCCCTCGCCGGAGCCCCCTCGTGCCCGCGCACCTTGAGCGGCAGCACGATCAGATCGTAGTCGCCCGCCTGCACCGGGCGCAGGTCCAGCCCCTCCACAATCGGAATCCCGCGCCCCAAGAGAATCTGATGCGTCCGCGGCGCCGGAGCGCCGTATTGCTCGGCCGATATGTAGTCCACGCCGACCAGTACGACTCCACCGTCCGCGAGCAGCTGCGCCGCGTCGGGGGCGACATAGGCGAAATCCTTATGGAACTCGGGTGAATCCATCCAGCCGCGCAGCGTGCTCCGGGTCCTGAACAGCACGCGCCTCGCGCCCTTCCAGTCGTGCTGGCTCAGCTCGGCCCCGTCGATCGCCTGAACGCTGTCGGGGATGTCGATCACGCGCGCGGCACCGATCAGCGGGTCGAGCGGCACCTGGTCGATCGGTGCACCATCGGCAACGAAGTGCATCGGGGCGTCAATGTGGGTCCCGCTGTGCGCGCCCATCGAGTAGACAGACAGCGTGAACTTGTCGCCCTTCCGCATGTCCTTGAGAAAATCGAACTTCATGGGCGCGTCGCCGGCGTACACCGGCGTCCGCGCCGGATCGAGCGTCGCCGTCACGTCGATCCACCCCTCTGCGCCCAGCTCTCGCGTCCCTGGTTCGCGGGGAGCACACCCCACGACGAGACAGAGCGACACGGTGAAACCCAAGCGGACGGTCATGTCGAAGAACTCCTTCATGAAGTGGCCCCAAATCCTATACCACGGCTGGATTCAGGGCTATTCTGCTCCATGATCCAGATCGCCTTCGCCGGCGTCGGCGTGGACTTCGGCGCGACGCGACTGTTCTCGGACGTCTCATTCACGGTCGCACCCGGCGAACGCTGGGGCGTCGTGGGCCGTAACGGCACCGGGAAGACGACCCTGTTCCGGCTGCTGACGGGCGATCTCGAGCCCACGCGCGGGAGCATCGCCCGCGCGCCCGGCCTCCGCGTATCGCTGCTCGAGCAGCACCGCGACTACGGCGCCGCGAGAACGGTCTGGGAAGCCGCGGCCGGCGAGCTCGCCGAGCTCCTGGCGCTGGAACAGTCCCTGGTGGAACAGGCCGCGAATCTCGCCCACGACTCCTCGCCGCGAGCGCTGGCGCGGTACGGCGAGGACCTGGAGCGCTTCGAGCGCGAGGGTGGCTATGCCGTCACGGCGCGCATCGACGCCGTGTTGCACGGCCTCGAGTTCGACCCCGCCCAGGCTCGCGTCACGCCGCTCTCCGCGCTCAGCGGCGGCGAGCTCGGCCGACTCGGCCTGGCCCGCCAGCTCATGTCGACCGCCGACGTCCTGCTGCTGGACGAGCCGACGAATCACCTCGATCTCGAGACGACCCGCTGGCTCGAGCAATACTTGGCTGAGAGTGAGCGGACGGTCCTGCTCGTGAGTCATGACCGCGCCTTTCTGTCCGCCACCGTGGATCACGTGCTGCATCTGGAAGGCGACACCGCCATGCCCTACGCGGCCGGCTACGTCGATTTTGTAGCCCAGCGCGCCGAGCGCCGGGTGGCACAACAACGGGCGTTCGAGCAACAGCAACGGACCATCGCGCACGAGAAGGACTACATCGCGCGCAACATCGCGGGCCAGAACACCAAACAGGCCAAGGGCAGGCGCAAACGCCTCGAGCGGCTGCCGCGGCTCAGCCCGGTGATCGGGGCCGCAGGCACGATGGCGCTGCGATTTGAGGTGGCCGAACGGGGTGGCGATCAGGTGGTGACGGCAAAGAACGCGAGCGTGGCGGTCGGCGGCCGCACGCTGGTGGAGCGGTTCAGCGGGACGCTGGAGCGAACCGGCGTAGTGGGAATCATCGGACGCAACGGAGCGGGGAAATCCACCCTGCTCCGGGCGCTCCTGGGTGAGCTCCCAATCCAGGGCGGTGAGCTCAGGCTCGGCGCGTCGATCACCACCGGCTACTACCGGCAGGATCTGTCGCAGGTGCCGCTCGATCGCACGCTGTACGAAGCGATTTCCGCGCTCCGCCCCAAATGGGAGCGCGGTCAGATACAGGGGCACCTGGGCCGGTTCGGGTTTACAGGCCAGGAGGTGTTGCGCCGTGCCGGCTCATTGTCGGGCGGCGAGCGCGCGCGTCTCGCGCTCGCGATCCTGATGTTGTCGGGCGCCAACCTGCTCATTCTGGACGAGCCGACGAATCATCTGGACGTGGAATCGATCGAGGCGCTCGAGGACGCGCTCGAGGGATACGACGGCGCGGTGATCCTCGTGAGCCACGACCGGGCGCTGCTGCGCGCGCTGACGACGCGGATCTGGATCCTGCACGAGCGGCACATCACCGAGTTCGCCGGCGGTTTCGCGGAGTGGGAGGAAGTGAGCACGGAGCGGGCGCACGCCGCCGCGGTCAGCGCCGCCGAGGAGCAAGCGTTGCGGCAGGTACACGAACGCCACCGG
>DASWEL010000162.1:0-2354 GCA_036394755.1 Gemmatimonadales bacterium
GCAGCCGTTGCAGTCATTGACGAGGTGGCGCACCACGTCGCGATGGCAGTCGCCAACGGGCGGGCGTTCCACGAGATCGTGCAGCGCAATGACGATGCGACTGAGGAGCGGACGTTTCGCGAGGGCGAGATACCGGCCAAGCAACCGTTCGAGGGCATCGTTGGCGACAGTCCCCCGCTTCGCGACGCGCTCCAGCAGGTCGAGATCGTCGCGCGGACCGACGCGAGCGTCCTCGTCCTGGGCGAGACCGGCACGGGCAAGGAGCTGATCGCCCGCGCCATCCACGAGCGGAGCGGCCGGCGCGGGCGCAGGTTCGTCACGATCAACTGCGCCGCCATCCCGTCGGGCCTCCTCGAGAGCGAGCTGTTCGGCCACGAGCGGGGGGCGTTCACCGGCGCCATCGCGCAGAAGATCGGGCTGTTCGAGGTCGCGAACGGTGGCACGCTCTTCCTCGACGAGGTCGGCGAGATCCCGCTCGAGCTACAGCCGAAGCTCCTCCGCGTTCTCCAGGATCAGGAATTCGTGCGCATCGGCGGAACTCGGACGATCAAGGTCGACGTTCGTCTAGTGGCAGCGACGAACCGAGACCTCGCCCAAATGGTCGACGCGCACCGCTTCCGTGATGATCTCTACTATCGCCTGAATGTCTTCCCGATCTGCGTCCCGTCGTTGCGCGAGCGCCCTGAGGACATCGAGCCGCTGGTCCGCCATTTCGTCCAACGCTTCGCCGCGCGAATGCGGCGGCAAATCGAGGAGATTCCGACCGAGACCTTCGGCGTGATGCGCCGCTACCCGTGGCCCGGAAACGTCCGCGAACTGGGGAACCTTATCGAGCGCGCGGTGATTCTTTCGCCCGGTCCACGGCTCATGATCCCGCTCGAGCACCTCGCCCGCCGGTCTACCGCGCTTGCCCGGGACGACAGCGCGTCGACGCTCGAGCTGGTCAAGCGGGCCCACGTCGTGCGGGTCCTCGAGGAGATGAACTGGACCATCGGCGGTCCCCGGGGCGCCGCCACGCGCCTCGGGATGAAGCGAACGACTCTTCAGTCGTTCATGAAGCGGTCCGCGATCGCACGCCGCGCCTGATTCGCAGCGGCCCGACTGGGTGGAGGCGACGATGCCCGAATCGGAGCTGCGATTGCTACCTCAGCGTCGCATCTGCGGCCCGAGGAATTCGAGCGGGTGCAGCGCCCGAGCCACGGAGCGTGGAGTCGCCCACCCTCTTTTTCCCGCTGCGGATCCCATGGCGGTACCGGCTGGGTACCGGCCCGGCGGAATAGCGCAGGTGGTCGGTCAATCTCCTTCTACCTCGAATCATCTGCTGCTTTCCCCGGGGAAGCAGCAGGTCGTTCGCCCATCACAAGTTCGCTCGGGAGCGTGAACTGAAAGGTCGCGCCGTGCCCGCTGCTTGCTGCGGCCCACAGTCGCCCCCCATGCGCCTCGATGATCCAGCGGCTGATCGCGAGCCCCATCCCCATCCCCTCCGCCTTCGTCGTGTAGAACGCCTCGAAGACTCGCTCCACATTCTGCTCGTGCAGCCCGACCCCATTGTCTTGCACCGCCACCAGCACCTGGCTGGAGGCATCCGGCCGGGTCTTGATCAGCAACCCTCGCGGCCGGTCCGCCACCTCCTTCATCGCCTCGATCGCGTTCATGACCAGGTTGAGGACCACTTGCTGCAACTGCACGCGGTCGCCTCGCACCGGCGGCAACCCGGCGTCCAGTTCCGTCCGCATCACTACCCCCTGCCGGCGCGCTTCGGCGTTGATGATGGCGAGCACCTCTTGGATCATTTCGCCGAGGTCGAGCCGCTCCTTGGCCGGGGAGGATTTCCTGACCAGCGAGCGAATCCGCGTGATCACTTCACTCGCGCGGTTGCCGTCGCGGACGATGCGCGGCAGGCACTCCCGCGCCTCGTCGAGGTTGGGCGGTTGGCTGGCCAGCCAGCGCAGGCAGGCGTTGGCGTTAGTGACGAGCGCAGCGAGCGGCTGGTTAACCTCATGCGCGATGGAAGAGGTTAGCTCCCCCATGGTCATCACGCGCGTGACGTGCGCGAGTTCCGCCTGAGCCTTCTCTAGTGCTTCCTCGGCTCGCTTGCGCGCGGTAATGTCGCGAGCAATCTTTGAAGCCCCGATGATGTGCCCTTCACTGTCCTTGATCAGGGAGACGGTCAGAGACACGGCGATGTGCGTGGCGTCTTTCCTCAGGCGCACCGTCTCGAAGTGTTCAATCCGCTCGCCACGTCTGAGCCTCTCGAGAATCTGTCCCTCTTCGCCGTGCCGCTCGGGCGGGATGATGAGGTAAATCTGTTGCCCGACAGCCTCCGCGGCCGTGTAGCCAAACATCCGCTCGGC
>DASWEL010000163.1:0-13917 GCA_036394755.1 Gemmatimonadales bacterium
AGTGAGGCGGCTGGGGATCGAACCCAGGACCTACGGATTAAAAGTCCGTTGCTCTACCAACTGAGCTACCGCCTCGCGTGGGCGAAAGATAGTCGCGCGCGTTAGGTTTTGCCCCGTCATGAGCTCTCCGAATCCCATCACAAGCGTTTCCGATACCGCCCGTTGGGTCGCGATGTATCGAGCCATGGAGAGCGAGCGCCCCGACGCGCTGTTCCGCGATCCGTACGCACGCCGATTGGCGGGCCCCGCGGGCGAGCAGATCCTGGCCTCAATGCCTCAAGGTCGGAAGTGGGCCTGGCCGATGATCGTGCGCACCGCGGTGATGGATGAAATCGTGATGCGCCTGGTGAAGGAGGAAGGTGTCGACACCGTGCTCAACCTGGCCGCGGGACTCGATGCGCGTCCGTACCGCCTCGACCTCCCGCGCGAGACCCACTGGATCGACGTGGACCTCGAAGGAATCCTCTCACATAAGGAAGCGGCACTCGCGAGCGAGCGGCCACGTTGCCGAGTCGAGTTCGTGCGCGCCGATCTCACCAATCCGGCGGCACGGCGGTCGCTGTTCCAAAGGGTGGGCTCGCAGGCGAAGCGCGCGCTGGTGATCGCCGAGGGGCTGCTCGTCTACCTGACGCCCGATGACGTGACCGCACTCGCCAAAGACCTTTCAGCGCAGCCGGCGTTTCGCTGGTGGATGATCGACCTCGGATCACCGGCGCTACGCCAGTTTCTCAGTCGCACCTGGGGCACTCAGCTACGCTCAGGAAACGCACCGATGCTCTTTTTCCCGGAAGAGGGCACGGCCTTTTTCGCCCCGGCCGGGTGGGACGAGGCCGAATACCGTCCGATTTTCGATGAGGCGCTGCGGCTGCGGCGCGCGCCGAAGATGTCGTGGCTGTGGAGACTGCTGGGACTGTTCGCGTCCAAAAAGCGGCGCGCGGAGTTCAAACGCTTCTCAGGCATCGTCCTGTTCAAAACATCAACCCCAGGAGACCGTTCGTGAGCCAGTGGCGCCCGCTGTCCCTGCTCGCCATCGTCGTCGCCTGCAGTCCTCCAAAACCCCCCGCCCCACCGGCTGCCAACGTCATCACTATCACGGCGACGGACTATGCGTTCGGGGCACCCGACACGATTCCGGCAGGGCTGACGACGATCCGCATGATCAATCCGGGCCGCGAGCCCCATCAGGCGGTCGTCGCTGGCGGCGCCGGAAAGACGTTCGCCGAGCTCGAAGCCGCCATCCTCAAGGAAGGCCCGCTCCCCGACTGGCTGACGGTCCCGGGCGGCGCCGGCGCGGTCAGCAGCGGCGACAGCTCCGTCGTCACCACCACTATGACGCCGGGCAATTACCTGATTCTCTGCTTCATACCGAGCCTCGATGGCAAGCCGCACGTAGAGAAGGGCATGCATCGGCGCCTCGTCGTGACATCGGCGCCAGCAGGAGTCGCCGTGGCAGCAGAGCCGCAGGCTGACGTAACCGTGACGCTGTCTGACTACGCCTTCGCGCTTTCGACGCCGCTGACCGCCGGTACGCACACGATCCGGGTGCAGAACAGCGGGCCGCAGCTGCACGAGCTCACGATCGAGCGCCTTGCCCCGGGGAAAACGCTGGCCGATTGGCAGAAATGGCTGGCAGGGGGGATGCGAGGACAGCCACCCGCCCAGCCAGCTGGTGGTTTCACCGGGCCTGATAAGGGAAAGGTCGGGTGGCTGACGATTACGCTGACGCCTGGCACCTATCTCTTGAATTGCTACGTGCCGGACGTGAAGGATGGAAAACCGCATTTCACGCGTGGGATGGTACAGCAGATCACGATAGCGTGACGGCCGGACGGTCAGAAGTGCTCGACCAATCCGGCCGTCTGGCCGTCAGGCTGTCGGACCGTCCGTTAGAAGACCCAGTGCAATCCGATCTGCGTCTGCTGCGGATCGCCGTAGCCGCTCCGGAGCGTGCCGTCGAAGTTAAAGAGCAGGCTCGTCGAGGCTGGATCGCGGAAGTTCTCCGAGCCCAGCACGTTGAACATCTGCGCGACCAGCTCGACTCGGCCCTTGCCGACGTTGAACGGCCACGTCAACCCGACGTCCCATGAGAAGTAGCTGTTGTCTTTGCGCAGCGTGTTGCGTGGCAGAATCACGCCGGTCGGAGTAGCGCCATTGTAGCAAATCCGGTCTGCTGGACTCGCGGCGCGCTGCCCCGACCCTTTGTTACCGGCTCCGCACTTCTCCGACGTGGGCTGCGCCGAGTAGATGCTGACGCGGTTGTTTAAAAACAAACCGCCACCGATGTGCACCAGCATCCAGCCATTGAAGCGGTGGCGCTGGTCGCGGTCGCTCCAGTTGTACTCGGGGCCGAGATTGTCGGCCTTTGCGTACCGGAACGTGAACGGGTCGCGCTCGTTATCATCGTCCGACTTGTCGAACGACAGTGTGTAGTTGACCTGGAACTGGAAGTTCGGGTCGAGCATACGTTTCAGCCCGATTGTGACGCCGTTGTAATTCGACCGGGCGCTCGATTCGACCGTAGTGAGCCCGCCAACACCGTTCGGGTCAGCTGGGCCGGTGAGCTGCGACCCCCACGGAGAGCCGAAGACCGGGTCGTTGCGATTGATGAATCGCGTCAGGTGATCGGTACGCGCATGCTCGTAACTGATGGATGCGCCGAGGTCGCTGCCCACCTGCCATTCGTAGCCGATGCTGGCGCTGAGCGTCCGCGGGTTCTGGAAGTTCCTGTCAAAGACGAATACGTCGGGATGGTTCACCGCGCTCGGCGACACGTTGTCGGGAAGCTGGCTCCTCAGGCCCGGAACGACAGGAACGCTGAAGTTCGAGTACGTCATGCCGACTGAGCCGTTCGTGCTGCGACTCGATGCCAGATTGAGTCCCGGAATCCGCGCGTAGTACAGCCCGGCGCTGCCCCGAATCACGCGCTGGCCGTCGCCGCGCAGATCGTACGCGAAGCCAAACCGCGGCTGCCACATCTTCTTGTCAGACGGGATCGTGCCGTCCGAAGGGAACGTGCTGGTGACGCCGCCGACCGTCCGCGTCTGGCCAATGAACGGTGAGAAGAAGACCTGGGACGGTGGAGTGATCGGGTCGGCTTCGACCTGTGCCTCCCAGCGCAGACCGTAGTTGAACGTCCACTTGGGGTTCGGCCTCCAGGTGTCCTGGAGATACGCGGCATACTCAGTCTGCGGGATGTTCTGGGTCCCCGCGTCGCGCACCGAACGACCCACGCCGGCCTGCTGCAAGAACAGGAGGAGCCCACCGGTCTGACTGGAATCCGCCGCGAATGCCAGGAAGCTCGGTACCGAGGCGAAGATGTAACGGGAGTTCGCGAATCCGACAAAGGTCTGGATCGAGTGGACCTTGTTGTACTCGAAGCCCGCCTTGAAGAAATGGTCGCCGTGCGCAAGGGAAACGTTGTCCAGCAGCTGGACGCGGGTGTCGTAGTAATCGATCGGAAGGAAGAACGGCATCCCCAGGCGATAGCCGTTGGCGAAATCCATGGCGATGTCGGGGAAGGGCCGATTGCCGGCATCCACCCGATTGGCCCCCAATGCTCCGCTCCGCGGCCCGTCATACGGACGGGGCCGATCCTCGCGCGAATACTGGAATCGGAATTCGTTCGCCATGTTCGGCTTGAGGTACGACACCAGGCTGCCGTTCACCGCGTTGGAGTGATCCTGCTCCAGGCCGTTCGCGCTACGCGCCCAACTGTCCACGTCGAAGGTACCGTTCTGCTGCTCCGACCAGGTGTAGTTGTATTTCAGCGACGCATGGTGGCGGTCGGAGAGGTTGAAATCGAATTTCGCGAGCAGCACCCGCGCATTGTTGGTCCGCGCGATCGAGCCGTAGTCGTTCCGCAACGCCCCGGCGTACGCCGTATCCATCCAGGCACGCAGCAGCGGATCGATCCGGTTGGGGTTGGTTTGCTTGATGTCGTCGTAGATCTGCTGGTCGTAGGCGAGGAAAAAGAATGCGCGATCGTGCGTGATCGGCCCGCCCAGCGTGAAGCCGAACTGGTGCTGCGTGAAGTCGGGCGCGGGGAGTGTGACGCCAGCGTGGTGCGGCTGACCCGACAGCGCGCCGTCCTTTCCATAATAGTGCACCGAGCCGTGGAGCAGGTTCGTCCCCGACTTGGTCACCACGTTCACGAAGCCGCCCGAGGAGCGACCGAACTCGGCGTTGGCGCCCGAAGATGTAACTACAATCTCCTGCACGGCATCGAGGTTGAACGTGAAGGGCGGGCGCTGACCACCCCGCTGCTCGCCGAAGAACGGATTGTTGAAGTCGGCGCCGTCCACCGAAACGTTGTTGTGGATTCCCTTCTGCCCGCCGATCGACAGCTCGTCGCCATCCGGACCCTGCACGATCGCCACGTTCGGCGTGAGCAGCGTCAGGTTCAGGTAGTTGCGCCCGTTGTTCGGGAGGCGCGAGACCGCGGCGTCCGGTAGGCGGGTGGAGTTCTCCACCTTGGTGGCCTCCACGACAGACTGCGTCGCCTCGACCACCACCGCCTGCAGCTGCACGGCGGCAAGCGGCAGGTTCAGGTTCACCGTCTCGCCGACGCCCAGGCGGACGCCGGTGCGCCGCGCCTCGCTGAAGCCGACGGCGCGGGCGGTGACGTCGTACGTCCCGAGCGGCATGAGGGGCGCGACGAAAATGCCGCGCTCATTGGTGGTGACTTGGCGTTGGAACCCGGTCTGCGTCTCGTGCAACACGACGCTAGCGCCTGCGACGGCAGTGCCCGAAGGGTCGGTGACGGTCCCGCGGATTACGCCTGTGGTCGCCTGCGATTGTGCAGCCACCATGACGGGGAATACGAGAGCCAATACGACCGGCCCGAGGAGCTTACGCACCATGACTTCAGCCTCCGACGGGATGGGAAGGATGTTTCGGGACGGCTAGCGTATCACCCATGAAGGACGTCCGCAAGGCTTAGTTTTCAGGCGATGCAAAACGCCGAAATCGCCCGCCTCCTCACTGACGTCGCCGATCTACTCGAGATCTCTGCGGGCAATCCGTTCAAGGTGCGGGCCTACCGCAACGCCGCGCGCACGGTCGCGGATCATCCCGATCCCATCGCCGAGCTCGTGTCCAGAGGGGAGTTCGACCTGACCGACCTGCCGGGCATCGGGGGCGGCATCGCGAAAGAAATCACGACGCTGGTCAACACGGGCACCCTGCCGCAGCGCCAGCAGCTCGTGGCGACACTGCCAGCGGGCTTGCTCGAGCTGCTGCGCATTCCCGGCCTTGGCCCCAAGCGCGTCAAGCTGTTTCACGAGCAATTGAAAGTGAACAGCGTCGCGGATCTCAAGGACGCGCTCGAAAAGGGAAACATCGCGAAGCTTCCCGGTTTCGGCCCCAAGCTACTTGAGAAGATTCGCGAGGGCGTCTCCAACACCGCAACGACGGCGCAGAAGCGCATGGTGCTGCACGAAGCCGAGCAGTACGCCCGGGCAATCGTGGAGTACCTCAAGGCTGGCGGGGGGGGCGGCATCGACGAGATCGACGTGGCCGGCAGCTTCCGCCGACGCAAGGAAACCATCGGGGACCTCGACATCGTGGTCAGCTGCCGGAATCCGGCCGACGTCATCGCGCGATTTGCAAAATTCAGCGAAGTCACCCAGGTCGCGTCGCAGGGAGAGACCCGGTCGACCGTGCTGCTCTCCAGCGGGCTGCAGGTGGACCTGCGCGTCGTGGAGCCCGCGGCGTTCGGTGCCGCCATGCAGTACTTCACCGGCTCGCAGGCGCACAACATCGAGCTGCGTAAGATCGCCCAGGCCAAGCAGCTCAAGCTGAACGAGTACGGAGTGTTCCGGGGATCGAAGTGCATTTCGGGCCGGACGGAACAAGAGGTCTACGCCGCGCTCGGCCTCGACTGGATTCCGCCGGAGATGCGGGAAAACCGCGGCGAGATCGCCCTCGCGAAGGAGCACAAGCTCCCGAAGCTCGTCACCCTCGAGGAGATCCACGGCGACCTGCAGATGCACACGGACGCGAGCGACGGCAAAGCCACGTTGACGGAGATGATCGACGCGGCGCGCGCCATCGGCCACGCGTACATCGCGATCACCGACCATTCCCCGCGTACCTCAATGGCCGGCCAGAGTCCCGCGGAGATTCGTGCCCAATGGAAGGCGATCGATCGGCTCAATAAGGGGACGCGCGGCTTGCGCGTCCTCAAGAGCGTCGAAATGGATATTCTAGAGAGCGGCAAGCTCGACCTTCCGGACGACCTGTTGGCGGAAGCCGATTACGTGGTCGCCACGATTCACTACGGGCTCAAGCAGAGTGAGCGACAACTCACCGATCGGCTGCTGGGCGCAATCGAAAGCCGCTGGGTTGATGCGATCGGCCATCCGACGGGCCGCATCCTGCCCAACCGGCCCTCCTACCCGCTCGACTTCGACGTCGTCGCGAAGGCCGCGGCGAACGCGAAATGCCTGCTCGAGATCAACGGCAGCGAGCGCTTGGATCTGCCCGACACGCTCGCCGCCGCGGCCAAATCGCACGGCGTACAGTTCGTGCTCTCCACCGACGCCCACAACACGCGCGAGCTGGGATTCATGCGGTTCGCCGTCGCCGTGGCCCGGCGGGCGTGGCTGACCGCGGCCGACATTCTCAACACGCGGCCGTTGCCCGAGTTCTTGAAGGGGTTACGTCGCAGCCGAAATCGTTAACAACTCGATCTGGGCGACCGGCTCGAAACTGTAACGGTGGTGGCGGGTGGGACCAAGGCGCTGAATCGCGTCGAGGTGCTCAGGCGTCGCGTAGCCCTTGTTCGTTTCCCAGAAATAGCCGGGGTGCCGCGCGGCCAGCCGATCCATGAGATAATCGCGCACCACCTTGGCAATGACCGACGCCGCCGCGATCGAGTGGCAGCGCGCATCCCCGTCCACGATCGCTTCGTGCTCGCAGCCGAGCTCGGGGCACGGCAACCCATCGACGAGCACGTGCGCCGGGACGATGCCGAGCCGCCGCAGCGCGCGCGCCATCGCGAGGATCGAGGCACGGCGAATGTTGAGCCGGTCGATTTCGTGGACGCTGGCCGCCCCAACCGCGAGGGCGGCGGCGCGCTCGCGGATCTTCGCGGCGAACCTCTGGCGTTGCAGCGCCGTGAGCACCTTCGAGTCGTCGAGCCCGCGGATCGGCTTCGCGCCCATCGGAAACACGACGGCCGCGGCGAGCACTGGACCAGCCAGTGGACCGCGGCCGACTTCATCGATTCCGGCGACGATGGTCCGCCCTTCGCACCACAATGCCGCCTCGCGTTTCAGCGACGGGCGGCGGTGTCTCACGTCTGCGTCGGCTCCTGTTCGGCGGTGCCGGCGGTGCCGGCGGTCGGGACGTTGATCCCGCGCTTCTCGCGGATGCGTGCGGCCTTGCCGGCAAGCCGGCGCAGGAAGTACAGCTTGGCGCGTCGTACCCGGCCCTTCCGCAGCAGGCCGATTTCGGCGATCAAGGGCGCGTGCAGCGGGAAGATCCGCTCGACGCCCACACCCGCGGAAATCTTGCGGACGGTGAACGTCTCGTTGATGCCGCCGCCGCGCCGGGCGATGCAAATGCCCTCGAACGCCTGGAGGCGCTCCTTCTCACCCTCGCGCACGCGCACCATGACCCGCACCGTATCGCCGGGTGCGAACGCCGGGATGTCGGTCTTCAGGCCTTCGCGCTCGACTGCTCTCAGCTTCTCCATAACCCACCCCTACTAGGCGTCTCAGCGCCTAGGCGTCTAGTTTTTTCCAGATATCCGGTCTGCGTTCGCGCGTGAGGCGCTCGGCCTCAGCCGCCCGCCACGCCGCAATCTTGTCGTGATCGCCACTCAACAATACGTCCGGGACCTCGAGCCCGCGATAGCTGGGCGGCCGCGTGTAGCTGGGCGGCGCCAGCAACCCTTCGTAATGCGAATCGCTCGACGCCGACTCGTGATCCCCCAGCGCGCCGGGCAGCAGCCGTACCACCGCGTCCACGACGCACAACGCCGCCGGCTCTCCGCCCGTCAGCACGAAATCGCCGATCGAGACTTCTTCCGCGCCCAAACCATCCACGACTCGGTTGTCGATGTCCTTGTAATGCCCGCACAGCAACGTCAACTCACTGCCCAGCGAATAGCGAACCGCAAGGTCATGCGTGAAGAGCTGTCCGCGTGCCGACAGCACGACAATCGGCGGCTTCGCCTTCAGATCCTCGACTGACTCGAAGAACGGCTCCGGCTTCAGCACCATCCCCGCGCCGCCGCCGTACGGTGCGTCATCCACCGTGTGATGCTTGTCGTGCGTGTAGTCACGCAGCTGCACGATGCGGAAGCGCACGAGTCCGGCCGCCGCGGCGCGTCCCACAATGCTCGATCCCAGCGCCGCGGTGAACGACTCCGGAAACAGCGTCACCACGTTGATCCGCAGCATTGCTACTCGTCCACCGCCACGAGCTGGTCGCGCCAGCCTTCCACTGCGTCACGCGACGTCACACCCTCGAAGCCGAGCAGCCATTCGCGATGATAGGCACGGCGCCGGGTGACCACCAGCGGGCCGGCCAACACCTTCCGATCTTCGTCGAGGACGTAGAGTCGCGCCTTCGGCACGAACACCGTCCCCGGCTTCTCCACGAGGGGGATCACCGCCACCTCCCCGTGCTGGCCGTGCGGCTTGCGCAGCCGCCCGACTACGCGGCGGGCGGCGGAGGCGGAGCTGATTTGCCCAGTACGCCGGCCTTCTTGAGGAGCGAACGCACCGTGTCGGTTGGCGTCGCGCCCTTCTCGAGCCAGGCCCGCGCCTGCTCGGCGTTCACATTGATCACCGCTGGATTGGCGCGCGGGTTGTAATTGCCGATCGCCACTACAAAGCGGCCGTCGCGCGGCGACTTGGAGTCCGCGACGACGATCCGGAAGTAGGACTGACCCTTCCGCCCCACCCGGCGCAGCCGAATTCGAGTTGCCATAGCGTTCCCTACATCCTTTTGATGAACTTGCTCATCTTGCGCATCTGCTGGAACTGTTCCAGCAAGCGATTCACTTCCTGTACGGACCGTCCGGATCCTTTCGCGATCCGCATCTTCCGGGATCCGCTCAACACGCTCGGATCGGCACGCTCCTCCGCGGTCATCGAGAGCACGATCGCTTCGACGTGCTTGAGGCGCTTGTCGTCCATCGACACACCCTGCAGCGCCTTCGCGTTGACCCCCGGCAAGAGCCCGAGCACCTGCTTCAGCGGACCCATGTTCTGCATCTGCTTCAGCGCCACCAGAAAATCCTGCAGGTCCATACCCTTTTTGGACCGCACTTTTTGATCGAGCCGCTTCGCAGCTTCCGCATCGACCGTCGCCGCCGCCTTCTCGACGAGCGCGACCACGTCGCCCTGCCCGAGAATCCGTCCCGCCATCCGCCCGGGATCGAAGGGCTCGAGCGCGTCGGTCTTCTCGCCCACGCCGACGTACTTGATCGGCACGCCGGTGACACCATGGATCGAGAGTGCTGCACCGCCGCGGGCGTCGCCATCGAGCTTCGTCAGGATCACACCGGTGAGCCCGACACCCTCGTGGAAGCCGCGCGCGATTCTCACGGCATCCTGGCCCGTCATCCCGTCCGCGACCAGCAGCACTTCCTTCGGCGCCACGGCGGCCTTCAGCGCGCGCAGCTCATCCATCATCTGGACATCAATTTGCAGCCGGCCCGCGGTATCAACGATCACGGTCCGAGCCCGCGCCGACTCCGCCTCGCGCAGCGCGTCCTGCACCAGCTTCACCATGTTTCCCGTTTCCTGTTTCCCGAGAACCGGGACGCCAACCTGGGCACCCAGCTGCTGCAGCTGCTCGGCGGCCGCCGGCCGGTAAATGTCGGCCGCCACCAGCGCCGGCGCCTTCTGCTCGAGCTTCAGCCGCCGAGCGAGCTTGGCCGCAGTGGTGGTCTTCCCCGATCCCTGTAACCCGACGAGGAGAATGACCGTCGGACCTACGGAGGCGAAGTCGAGGCCGGCCTTGGTGCTGCCGAGCAGCGTCGCAATTTCGTCGTGCACCAGCTTGACGACTTGCTGGCCGGGGTTGACTGCTTTGACCTGCAGCGCGCCGACGGCCCGCTCGCGCACCCGCTCGACGAAGCCCCGCGTGACCTCGAAACTCACGTCCGCCTCGAGCAGGTGGCGGCGAATCTCGCGTAGCGCGTCGGTGACGTCGCTTTCCGAGAGCACCCCGCGACCCCTGAGCCGGTTCAGAACACCGGTCAGCTGCTCGGAAAGGGCCGTAAACATAAGCGTAGCAAGCTAAATGGCGAGTACCCTTAAACCAAGTGGGGGTCTTACATTGGCATCTATGACGGGCAAGATCTACGAGACGCAGCAGACGCAGCAGGCGCAACAGGTAATCCCCCAGTGGACCAGGCCGGACGACGCCGAGCGGCAGGCCCGCCTGGATGCCATGAAGCGGCGGGCGACCGCGTTACTGGGGATCGCGCTTCTCATATTCGTCGCGGCAAGCATCTACGAGCCCCTGTACCCCTGGCTCGGCTACGTGCGGGCTACCGCCGAAGCCTCGCTCGTGGGCGGCCTGGCAGACTGGTTCGCGGTCACCGCGCTGTTCCGGCATCCGCTCGGCTTGCCGATTCCCCACACCGCCATCGTGGCCACGCGCAAAGAGCGGATCGGCCAGATCCTGGGCAACTTCGTGCAGAACCACTTTCTGTCGCGCGACGTGATCGCCGCGAACCTGCGCCGCGTCCATCCCGCCGAACGCGCCGCGCAGTGGCTCGCGGACCGCGAGCACGCCCGCCAGATCTCGCGCCAGTTCGCCAGCGGCCTCGTGAAAACGCTCGACGGACTCCCGCCCAACGAGCTTCAGGATCTCGTGAGCCAGGTCGTGCGGAACCGCGTGCGCACATTTCGCGTGGCGCCCGCGCTCGGCAAGACGCTGGCATTGGCGCTCGCCGACAACCGGCAGGAAGAGCTGCTCAATGCGACGGTGCGACTCGCGGCGGAGGCGGTCAGGAACAATCGCGACCTGATCCGCGAGCGCGTGCGGGCCGAGACGCCGTGGTGGGTGCCACCCGTTCTCGATGACAAGATCTATCAAAAGATCATCGAGGCGGTCGAGCGGCTGTTGCACGACATGGTGATGGATCCGGCGCATCCGCTGCGCACCGCGTTCGACGACGCGATTCGAGACTTTATCGAGCGGCTGCAGCACTCGCCCGAAGTGATCGCGCGCGCGGAGGCATTAAAAGAAGAGTGGCTCATGGGCGCGCAGACGGACGAGCTGGCGCGCAAACTGTGGGAAGGCGTCCGGCAGGCCGTGAGCAAGTATGCGACCGCGTCCGACGGGGGGACCAATGCCGGTCCGAGCCCGCTCGACAGCGGCCTGAGCGAATTCGGCATCGCCCTGCTTTCGAATCCCACGCTCCTCGCCGAGATCGACGATTTGCTGATCGACCTCACGGCGGGTGTCGTCGAGAAGTATCGACACGAGATCGGCGACCTCATCGCCCAGACGGTGGCGAGTTGGGATCCGGAAGCGACGTCGCGGCGATTCGAGCTGGCGGTGGGGCGGGACCTGCAGTTTGTGCGGATCAACGGCACGCTTGTCGGCGGGCTCGTCGGCTTGTTGATCTACACGATTACTCGCTTCCTCCACTGAGACGCACGGTCGGGATCGCGCGCCACCCTTTCCAATCGTTGGGAGCATCGACCAGGCGGACAACCGGCCGACTCTGGATCGTCAGCTGTGTTATTTCCGACCGTCGGGCCGTCCGGCCGTCAGAGCGTCGTTTGGCCCAGGCGCGTTGCAGGCCGCCCGTGAACCGCGCGGCAGCCGCGGCATCGTCCCAGACGCTGTACCACACGAGCGCGTCGCTCTTCGGCCCGAGCACCTGATACCGATCGCCATCCCACCCCGTCGCGAGGTTCGTGGCCTCCGACTCGCTGTCGAGGAGCTGTTGCAGCAGCAGGCGGGTCTCGAACTCGCCCAGATCGTCCTCGTATTGCGCGGTGTCCGCCGCTCCGGGGGGGGGCGTAAAGATCACCGTCGTGGGTTCATCGTGCGCCGCGTAACGCTCCGGATGAAGGATCTGCTCGGTGGACGTCGGCATCGAGTCGAGCACCGATCGGCCGAAGTATTTGTGGCGAAACCACACCACAAAATCGGCGCCGCCGAGGTACGGGAACACCATGGTCTCGCGTAGCCACAGCGGGGCCTTACTGAACTGCTGCATCTGGGGTCCCTGCTGACCGCCCAGGAGAGCCCGGGACTTCCAGAACAGGCCGAGCGGGAGCGTGTCCGGATTCTGCTCGGGCATCATCACGGACATCTGGACCAGCGTCGCCTGACCTTCGAGCACTGCTTGCGCTGCAGTCCGGCGATCGTTGTGGTGATGCTGCGCGATCACCGAGTCGAGATTGGCATACTGGTCCTGCAGCGCGTGGACGAGCTCGTGCGCCATGACGATGCGCAGCTGCTGTGGCGGTACGTCGGCCACGACGAACAGCGCGCTGGAGTCGGGATCGTAAAACCCGGCGATCTGCTCCGTGAATAACGCGGTCATCGTGGCGTGGAGATCGAGTGACGGCGGAATGAGGCCGAACAGTCGCAAGGCCGCTTGCGAGCCGTTCAGCTCCGCCGGCGGGAGATCCTCGTCAATCTTGTGCACGACGTACTCATGCACCTGATCGCGCGAGCGCCGTAATACGGCGGGTTCCTTCTTGAACCGCATGCGCGCGGCCTCAGCGACGGCCGGCATGAGACGGTGCACCATGTCTTTCAGCTCTGCTTCGTTCTGCACTGCCTGAGCGCGCTCGCGGCACCCCAGGGTCAGCGCGACGACAATGACGACAGCGAGTCGGCTCAGCCGGCCCACTCGATCCCCTTGCCCACGGCCTGGCCGACGACGCGCGCCACTTCCTTGCCCGTGACCACGAGGCCCTGGCGCTCGAGCTCGGCGCGCAGGCGGCGATCGAGATCGACGCGCTGCTCCTCCAAAGACGGTCGGACGGTCGGATGGTCGGACGGTCGGTCCTCTTTCTCCGCTGCGGCCGGCTCGGCCGTCCGGCCGGCGGGCCGTCCGCCCAGCAACTGTTCGATCTCTTCACCGAACCGCTGCAGCACGGTCGCCAGGTCGGGCATTGGCTCTTCAGGCGCCGTTCCTTCCTCTTCCGTCAAGCCGCGCCGGATCAGCGCCTCGACCTTCTTGCGGTCGCGAATCAGCTTGTCGAGCTCGGGAGACACACGGGCCGTCGCCTGCGCATGCGCACAGGCTTCGTCGAGCACGTCGATCGCCTTGTCGGGTCGCGCGCGATCGGGCACGAAGCGGTCGGTCAGGACGATCGCCGCCTTGAGCGCGTCGTCCGCAATCGCCACCGCATGATGGCGCTCGAGCCGGGGCCGGCGCGCCACGAGGACCTCCCACGTCTGGATCGCGTCCAGCTCTTCGATCGTGACCGGCTGAAAGCGACGCTCGAGCGCCGGATCGGTTTTGATCCACTTGGCGTATTCTTCGCCGGTGGTCGCGCCGATGACGCGGATGTCGCCGCGGACCAGTGCGGGCTTCAGCATGTTCGCGGCGTCCATCGCGGCGCCCATCGCGGTGCCCTGTCCGATGAGGTTGTGCAGCTCGTCGACGAACAGGATGAGATTACGGTCGGCTTGCAGCGCCTGCACGAGACGACGGAGGCGCTCTTCGTACTGGCCGCGGAACGAGGTGCCCGCGAGCATGGAGACGTGATCGAGGCCGAGAATACGGGCGTCTTTGAGCGCGGGGGGGACGTTGCCCTCCCCAATGCGCTGGGCGAGGCCTTCCACGACCGCCGTCTTGCCCACGCCGGCCTTGCCGACGAGCGCGGCGTTATTCTTCCCCTGTCGCAGCAGGATATCCACGACGCGCTCAATCTCGGCGTCGCGGCACTTCACCGGCTCGAGGTCGCCGCGGCGCGCCTGGGCCGT
>DASWEL010000164.1:0-48182 GCA_036394755.1 Gemmatimonadales bacterium
GACATCCTGAGGAATCGTCCGCACGGGCGGATTGCGTTTGCGAATACGGATCTCGCCGGGGCCAGCGATCATCGGAACTCGATTCGCGAAGCGGATCGCGCGGTGCGGCAGCTGCTCGAGGTCTGAGTCCCCTAGCCCGTCACTTGCTCTCGTACAGCTTTGACGTGTCGGCTTTGGCGAGCTCAACCAGAAAGTCTGCGACCTTATCGGTCACCGCCTCGACGTAGCGCTTGCCTTTCTCGGCCGTCGCGGCGGCCGGATTTCCGGACCCGGTGTCCTCGGTGACTTGGCGCCAATTCCGCGGGGCCCACGCCCATCCCTCACGGAACGCCGAGATCTTGAATTTCCGCGCGGCGCCCGGACCAGCCTCGGACAGCGGGAGCACTAGATCCGGCGCGATGTGCTGCATCACGCTGGTCTCGAGCTCCGCCGCATGATCGCCGAGGTCGGTAAAAAAGCCTTTGGGATCCACGACTTTGTACCAGTTGACCGTGCACAGGAACAGCGAAACGTGCGGCTGGAGCTCGCGAATCATTTGGCGAAAGTCATTTGCTCCGTGTCCGTTGAAGATCACCAGTTTCGCAATTCCCTGCCCCGCGAGTGACATCGCGACGTCCCGCAGCACGAGCGCCTGCGTGCTGGGATTCATGTTGATGCACAACGGAATGTCGAGCTGGCCGGTATTCACGCCAAAGGGTACCACCGGTAACACGACCACTTTCGCGCCGCGCTTCCACGCCCGCTCCGCCGCGCGGGCGGCCAGCTCTTCGGCCTGGATGTTGTCCGTGGCGTACGGGAGGTGGAAATTATGCGCCTCGGTCGCGCCCCACGGCAGGATGGCGACCTCATAGCGCGTGTCGCGGACGGTTTTCCAGGTCAGCTCGTCGAGGATGTATGGCCGCATTGCGGCGACCTTAACGTCGGTAGTGCCCGCGCGCAATCGGCAGGCGGCCGCCCCGAAGAAATCGACTTCACCGGGGTTTCGACCGAGCACGAGCGCGCCGAACAGGGGACAATCAAGTTTGATCAGCCGTGGTGGCGGTGTCCAGCGGCCCCGCGATGCGGTGCCGGCGCGTTCTAAACGGGAACCGGCATTGGTTCTATAGCTGTGAACGTTGCCCGCTCAAAAAGTATTGATGCCATAACTCAATGCCGGAACGTCGAGGTAGCTTCAAGTGAAAGACAGAAAGGCCACAATGACCACGACATTGAAGGAAGTCTCGCTCCAGGCGAGCTTGCTATCGGACTACAGCCGAGTCCGGGCGTTCACGGAGTCGCTCGGCGAAGGGCTCGCCGCCGAGGATTACGTCGTCCAGTCGATGCCCGACGTCAGCCCGACCAAGTGGCACCTCGCGCACACGAGCTGGTTCTTCGAAGCATTCGTGTTGATGCCGCACCTGCCCCGATATCGCCCGCTCAACCCCGTCTATCACTATTTGTTCAACTCGTACTACGTCCAGGCGGGCGAGCGGCATTGCCGCGCCCAGCGCGGTTACCTCTCGCGTCCGACCGTGCGGGAAGTGATGGCGTATCGCAGTCACGTCGACCGCGCGATGGAGGACCTGCTCGGCGGCGAGTTCACGGCCGCCGTGAGCCAGTTGGTCACACTCGGCCTGCATCACGAGCAACAGCATCAGGAGTTGATGCTCACCGACATTAAGCACGTGTTCTCAGTGAATCCGCTGCGTCCCGTATATCGCACAGCCGGTCCAACACACCACGGAGTGGCCGCGCCGCTGCGCTGGATCGCGTTCGCAGGCGGCGTGCAGCACGTCGGGAACGAGGGGACCGGCTTCAGCTTCGACAACGAGACGCCGCGTCACCGCGAGTTCGTCGAGCCGTTCGAGATCGCGTCGCGGCTCGTGACGAACGGCGAGTATCTCGAGTTCATGGAGGCCGGCGCGTACCGGCGGCCCGAGCTGTGGCTTTCGGCGGGATGGGATGCGGTCCAGAAGAATGCATGGACGGAGCCGTTCTATTGGGAACAGCGCGACGGCGCGTGGCAGACCTTCACCCTGCATGGCATGCAGCCCGTCGCGGAGCACGAGCCGGTGTGTCACATCAGCTATTTCGAGGCCGACGCCTTCGCGCGCTGGCGGGGCGTGCGCCTGCCGACGGAGTTCGAGTGGGAGGTCGCTGCGCAAACCGTGCCGGTCGTGGGGAATTTCGTCGAATCGGAAGCATTGCACCCCCAAGGTGCCGAGTCGCGGGATGAGCTCCAGCAGATGTTCGGCGACGTGTGGGAGTGGACGCGCAGCCAGTACTCACCCTATCCCGGCTTCCAGGCCGCGCCCGGCGCCGTCGGCGAATACAACGGGAAATGGATGTGCAATCAGTTCGTTTTGCGCGGTGGGTCATGCGCCACGGCGCTCACGCATATTCGCCCCACCTATCGCAACTTCTTCCCGCCTGAGGTGACCTGGCAGTTCATGGGCATCCGCCTGGCCCGCGACGTCTCATGACCGGTCTCCGCCTTCAGACCGTTCCAGCTGCTGCGCCAGGCGATATCATCGCCGGACTGGCTGCCACTCCCAAGACCATTCCCTGCAAGTATTTCTACGATCACGCGGGAGCGGAGCTGTTCGAGCGGATTTGCACCCTCGACGAGTACTACCCGACACGCACCGAGACACACATTCTCGCGCGTCACGGCCGCGATATCGGCACGTGGGCGGGGAACGGAGCCCGCGTCGTCGAGTTCGGCAGCGGCAGCGGGCAAAAGACACGGCTCTTGTTGCGGCATCTGTCAGAGCCGCACGAGTACGTGCCGATCGACATCTGTGCGCCGCAGCTCTTGAGCAATGCACAATCTCTGCGCGAGTCGTTTCCGGGACTCGCGGTAAAGCCGGTGCACGCCGATTACATGAAAAGGCTCCAGCTTCCCGCAAATACCGGTGCGCGTCGGACGGCCGTGTTCTTTCCAGGCTCGACGATCGGTAACTTCGAGCCGCTGGAGGCGACGGCATTCCTCCATCGCGCCGCTGATCTCGCCGGTGCTGACGGGGGACTGCTGATCGGCGTGGACCTCAAAAAGGCGAAGCCGATTGTCGAGCGGGCCTACAACGATAGCGCGGGCGTTACCGCGGCATTCAACCGCAACGTCCTGCTGCACGTCAATGCGCTATGCGGGTCGGACTTCGATCCTTCGCGCTTCGAGCACGTAGCGTTTTACAATAGCGACGCAGGGCGTATCGAGATGCACTTGCGCAGCGTCACCAGTCAAATAGTCACACTCCGCGCCGTTCCAGAAGGGCCGCTCGCGATCCATCTGGACCGTGGTGAGCTGATCGGAACGGAACACTCTTACAAGTATCACATCGCAGAATTCCGCGACCTCGTGACGGCAGCAGGCTTTGTCTCGCGACACACCTGGGTGGATGACCGGCGGTGGTTCAGCGTCCATGCGTTTGACGTAAATCGCCACTAGCGGTGCCGCGCGAACGACTCCTGGATCGCGACCGGTCGCTCGAGGCTTTCGTCCCACGATCCGAGTTTGGACGCGATGTCGTAGGTCGCTTGCAGAAACTCGAGCGCCACCGCGTCTGGATTCTCGGTCCTGATGACGTCCGCGTGAGGCAGGATCCACTCGCGCATCGCCGTGTCATAGCGCGCGCCAGACGGCCGAATGGGCGCCTGGGCGCAGCCGGCCGGTTCCGGGTAGGCATACGCGTAAAACGCCGGCTCATCGACCGGGGTGCCGGGCGTCCCCGGCCACCAGCCGCCGCTGATGCATTCGTGCGAATACGCCTCGCGGGTCACAAAATCGGCCAGGTGCGGGATGCCGCCCGGATGTGTTGTCGCCGGACGACCCGAGAACCGGGTGCACGCCATGTCGAAACCGCCCCACCAAAAGTGCGACGGACTCGACTTGCCTATGAACCGCGACCGAAAGCTCTTCAGCACGCGGTCCACCTGTACCAACACCTTGAAGAATCGCTCGACGGCATCCCGGTCGTACGCCGCGTGGCCGCGATCGTCCGTGAACCGAATCGCCTCGGCCATCTCTTGCGAGACCGGCCAGATGTGGACGTCGATCTCGAGCGAGCGCAGCAGCGCCTGATAATCGTGATAGAAATCCGCAATGGACTGCGGAACGAGCGGCAGAGTGCGGATCTCCCCCTCAGCGGTGCGAAAGACCAGGGCGTGGGCCATGAAGTCGAATTCGATTTCCAGGGTACGGTCGCCGTACGGCATCGGCGAGGTACTCAGGCCGCGCGCGGTGACGTACTGGGCAACCTGCCACCAATGATTCTGCATCGGAGCCAAGGCGAGACGGGTCTTGCCGACGATCTGCGCCCGCAGGTGCAGCGCGGTCTGTGTCTGGTGCCAGTCGTGCAATGGCAGTGGCAGCCAGTCGGTGCGCTGCGCCTGAGTCATTGGAAACGTCGGTAGCATGGCGAGCTCCTTCGGTTGCCCGATACTTACTCGACTTTCGGCGCGGCGGGAATCGGCCGCCTGGCAGGAGAAGTGAGTCGGCTTGGTCACTTGCATTGTAACGGCCAAAGACGCCAATCTTGCCTCCAATGCGCGAGCCCCCCGTGACAGCCAAACGAGAGGCGATTCGTGTCCTGGTCTTCTCGGCCTCGCTCCGTGCCGAGTCGCTCAACACCCGGCTCGCCAAACTCGCTGCCCGTGTCATCGAGGATCACGGCGGCACGATCGATCTCGCGGCCATGAGCGAGTTCGATTGCCCCTCCTACAACCAGGATGCCCAGGCGACCGGCTTCCCGCCCGGCGCCGAGCAATTCCGCAGCCGGCTCGAGGACGTCGACGCGTTCGTGATTGCATCGCCCGAGTACAATGGCTCGTTTCCCGGCGTCCTGAAGAACGCGATCGACTGGGTGTCGCGGTACAAGCCGCAACCGTTCAACGCGAAACAGGGGATGCTGATCTCGGCGTCCCCGTCGGTGGTCGGCGGCAACCGCGGCCTTTGGGCCCTGCGCGTGCCGCTCGAGCATCTCGGCGCGCGCGTATACCCGGACATGTTTTCACTCGCCCAGGCCCACCAGGCATTCTCCCCTGACGGCAAGATCGCCAATCACACACTGGCGGATCGGTTCGACAAGACGTTCGTCGGATTCCTCGATCTGGTCGAAGCCGCCAAGCACTATCCGTGCGCCAAGAAGGCCTGGATCGAGTTTCTGGGAGAGCATCCCAACCCGGCAATCGATCGCGTCGAGTAGGCTTGACGCGCTCATCCGCATCCCGTCTCTTCGAGTCCGGTCAATCACTCATCCGTGGCTCGGAGGCATCGATGCAGCGCACCTTGTGGGCTCTCCTGTCGCTCGCGCTGGCAGCCGCTCCGCTGCCGGCTCAAGGCGGGGGGGGGCTCCGCGACAAAATCTCCCAACTCTTCATCTTCTCGAGCGGGAAGGACCCGCTGTTTCTGGGAGGCACGGCCGGCTCCGATTCGGCCACCGCGCTGCATGCCGATCACTTCGTTCCGTCCGCTAATGCCGATAACGGCACGCTCATTTCGTTCATCAGCTCGGCGATCAGCCAGAACGCCGGGAACCTCCCCGTCAGCGCCACCAGCGGCGGCTCGACCTTCCGGTTCGAAGCGGGGGTCCCGGTTCCGACCTCAGGGTCGCCGGGTGCCGTGTTCGGCGAGCGCGCCACCACGCTGGGCCGCGGCCGCGTGTTCGTCGGCGCCAACATCAATCGCTTGCATTTCGAGACGCTACGCGGCGTGAACCTGCACGACATCGAAATGACGTTCACACACGAGAACGTGACGGGCCCGGCCTGCGACAGCATCGTGGGGTCGTCGTGCGCGCCCTACGGCGTTCCGACGCACGAAAACGACGTGATCGACCTGCGGCTGACGCTCGATCTCGACATGACCGTTACGTCGTTCTTCGTGACCTTCGGCCTGCTCGACCGCGTGGACATCGGCGTCGTGCTGCCGATCGTCTCGACGTCCCTGCGAGGCAACAGCTTCGCGCAGATCGTGCCGTTCGGCGGCACGACGGCTCAGCATTTCTTCGGCGGCACGCCGGCGAACCCCGAGCTCTCGACGTCTCGCTTCGTGGAAGGATCCGCCACCGGTATCGGCGACATCGCTACGCGGGTCAAGGTCCATCTGATGCGCTCGGAGCGGACCAACTTCTCCGTGCTGGGCGACGTGCGCTTCGCGACCGGGAGCGCTGACGACCTCCTCGGCTCGGGCCATATCGCGGCCCGTGGTCTCGGCATCCTGTCGGCGCGGTTCGGCGCATTCTCACCGCATGCCAACATCGGATATTTGTTTCGCGGCGGGAGTACGCAGAACAGCGCGGTGCTTGCGACGGTTGGATTCGATCACGTCATGGCGCCCTGGGCGGCGATCGCGGTCGACCTGGTCTCGGAGCTTCAGGTGGGTGAAAGCAAGCTGCGGCTGCCGGGCACGGTCACCTACGACCTGCCGTTCCGTCGCACCGTCGAGCCGACGAACATTCCCACCGAACGCGACGATGTGGTCAATGGATCGTTCGGCTTCAAGTTCGTGACGCACTCAGGCATCACGCTCGTGGCGAACACGCTCTGGCCGTTGAATCGGGGCGGGCTGCGGCCGAACGTCCTCTGGACCGCCGGCCTGGAATACAATTTCTAGACCTCTAGCGGATCGCGGTAATTCGCCAACCGTTCGCCTCGTGGGCCAACGTCGCGCGGAACGTCACGGGCCGTCGCTCGGCGCGCCCGGTGCTGGCGTTGTCGTACTCGTACACGCCGCTGACGGTCGCATCGGCCGAGGCGCCCCCCGCGGCGACACTCAGGCTGGCGATGCCGAGTGTGGCTTTGAGATTGCGCACACGGTCGAAGAACGTCTGCCAACTCCCCTGCTGCGCCATTGTCATCCCGGGATACTTGTGCCGTAGCTGCTCGATATCCCGCGACTCCAACGCGGTCGCGTAATCAGCAATCACTTTCTGAATATCCGGCCGTGGGTCGGATGCCACGGGCGGGGGCGCGGGCAGTGGGGGGGGCGCCGGCGGCGGAGCCTCGGCGACCCGGCGCGGCGCTGTGTCGCGAGCGCCGCGCGAGAGCGCGCCGCGCTCGGCGTCCGCCCACAGCGATGCCGCCGTCGCGTACTGCATCATCGCGTCCGACACGCGCCGCGCTGAAGCCAGCGACTCGGCGCTCGCGAACGCCGCGTGGCCTCCGCCGAGATCGGCGGGTGCCGCGCCCGCCAACGCCGCCCGCTGCTGCGCCCTCAGCGCGCTCGCACGGAGCGAGCCAATCAGGCTGTCATCGCGCTGCGCGGCGCGACGCGCGAGCGAGTCACCGGCCGGATGGCGCGCGGTGATCGGCGCGCGGCGCGGCGGCGTCTGAGTGGGCGGCGCCGGGGGTGGCGGCTGAGGAGACACCGCGCGGCTCGAGTCGGGGCGCGTGGCGACGGCCGGCGCCGAATCCCTGATCGCCGGATTGGGCAGCCCAGCCTGTTTCGCTCGCGGCGACCACGGCGATGCCCACCACAGTCCCAGCGCAACGACAGCGGTTGTCGCGGCAATCGCGGGCCAGACCCAGCGCCGCGGGCGTGCAGTGATGCGCGTGCGAACGCGTGACAACGCAATCGGACTCGTCGGCGTTTTCGGGCCGGCGTGCTGCGCGGTGCCGCGCGCCAGCGTGATCATCTCGCGCCGGATCGGATCGTCGTGTCGCAGCGACGGGCGGCCGCACACCGCCACGACGTCGTCCATGCTGGCCCAGCGACGTGCCGGATCCTTCTCCAGCATCCGCATGACCGCATCCGCCAGATTGGGGGGACAGTCGGGGCGCAGGTCCGTCACCGGACGCGGCTTCTGATTGAAGTGCGCGTACATGACGGACATGATCGAGTCGTCCTGAAACGGCAGCGTCCCCGTCAGCATCTCGTACGCCACGACGCCAAGTGAGTACTGGTCCGACGCACCGGTCAGCTCTTCCGTGGCGCACTGTTCGGGGCTCATGTAGGTGGGCGTGCCCACGGTCACGCCGGTCACGGTGAGTCCTTGCGCCTGCACCACCTTTGCGATGCCGAAGTCGGTGACGACGGCCCATCCTTCCTCGTCCAACATGATGTTCGCGGACTTGATGTCGCGGTGGATGACGCCGTGGCGATGCGCGTATCCGAGCGCGTCGCCCACCTGTGCGAGGATGGCCTGTGTCATCGCCAGAGGCAGTGGGCCAACGTCCCGGACGACGTGGTCCAGCGACCGTCCCTGCACATGCTTCATGACGAAATAGAGAACCTGATCGCTCTCCTTGACCGCGTAGATCGGGATGATGTGCGGATGGCTGAGCGCGGCGGCGGTGCGCGCCTCACGCTTGAAGCGCTCGACCATCCCTTCGCCCATGAGCAGCAGGGCTGGCGCCAACACCTTGATGGCGACCTTGCGGTCGAGGGCCAGGTCGTGCGCGAGGTAGACCGTGGCCATGCCCCCACGCCCCACTTCGACCAGGATCTCGTACTGTCCCAGGGTCGCCCGCCGGAGCGCCGCGAGCTGCGCCTCCGCGGCGTCGGGGCGTACTTCTATGTTGGCGCCGCTCGGCGTGGCGAGCGTTGGTCCGGACCAGGGTCGCTGGACGGGGATGCCGGTACCGCAACGCGGGCAGAACGACGCCCCGGGGGCGAGGCTCGCCCCGCAGCGTTGACAGGCAGACGGTGGATTGGGAGTCATTCCAGCCGCAGAAGATACAGCAATACCGACCCCTTGTGCAGCAAAAACGCCCTAAGACCCTGCCTGCGAGGCCAGCATGGCGCGCCGCGCAAGGAGGTAGTAGGTCACCGCCACCAGGGGTTTTCATCCGCTCCATGGCAACACGCGACGGGCTCGACTGCTTGCGGTGGCCAGTTCCAATCCACGCATGACGTCGAGCGACCACTCCGGCGTCACGGCGAGCTCCGCTGTTCCGAGCATGGCATCGCGCACATTCTCATAGTAGCGCGTGAAACTGGAGCGCAGCGTAGGAACCGTTCGCGTTTCGTTAGGCGTAATCAGCTTGCCGTACAACTCCGGCGGCTCCGTATCCCAGTCCGGCTCGTCGGGTGTCCGGCCCTCTTTCAAGGCCGCTTCCTGCGGGTCCATGCTGTATTTAATGAAGGAGCCCTTCATCCCATGCACGGTCCAGGTGGGCCCCACCGGAGGCGCCAGCATCGATGCGCGTAAGACCGCCCGCGCATGCGGGTAGTACAGCGTGACGTCGAAGGCGTCGTCGACGACGGCGTCCGGACGCTCGATGCGGATGTCGGCGCCGATCGCGTCCGGAACGCCGAACAACAGCAACGCCTGATCGAACAGGTGCGGTCCGATGTCGAACCACACGCCGGATCCCGGCAGCGGTTCCTCACGCCAGGCATTCGGCTTCTGCTCCGGACGGAACCGATCGAAATGCGATTCGAACAGCACGACGTGGCCGAGCGCACCTTCCGACACCACCTGCTGGACGGTCGCGAAATCGCCGGTGTAGCGGCGATCCTGGTACACGGTGACGATGCGCTGCTGTTTCTTGGCGATCTGGACCAAATCCTGTGCGTCGGCGAGGGTCGGCGCGAACGGTTTGTCGACGACGACGTGACGGCCGGCGAGCAGACATTGCTTGGCGATCGGATGATGGGACGTGTTCGGCGTCGCGACCACGACGAGATCGATCTTGCGTGTCAGCAACTCGTCAACGCTTCGGACGAATTCCACATCCGCATAGCGCTGGTCGGGGGGACCATGCCGCTGCACAATCGTCGTAAGGAGGAAGCCGTCCACCGCGCGGATAACCGGCGCGTGGAACACCTTCCCGGCGAAACCGAAACCGACGAGGCCGACGTTGAGCGTCGTCGTCAGCCCTTCGGCTGCGGGACGATCCGCAGGTACGGCTTGGGAGCCTTCCACCCCTTCGGGTAGACCTTCTTCGCGTCTTCATCCGAGACCGAGCCCGCGATGATGACGTCGTCGCCCTGCTTCCAGTTGACCGGGGTCGAGACCTTGTGCTTCGCCGTCAGCTGCAACGAGTCGATCACGCGCAGCACTTCGTCGAAGTTGCGGCCCGTCGTCATCGGGTAGACGATGATGAGCTTGATCTTCTTGTCGGGGCCGATGACGAACACGTTGCGCACCGTCTGGTTGTCGGCCGCGGTCCGTCCGTCGCACGTGCCTTCGAGATTCGCGGGCAGCATCCCATACAGCTTGGACACCTTGAGATCGGTGTCGCCGATCATCGGGTAGTTCGGCGCGAACCCTTGCGTCTCTTTGATGTCGTTCGACCAGCGGGCGTGATTTTCCACCGGGTCGACGCTCAGACCGACGATCTTCGTGCGCCGCTTGTCGAATTCGGGCTTGAGCTTGGCCATGTAGCCGAGCTCGGTGGTGCAGACCGGAGTGAAATCCTTGGGATGCGAAAACAACACGGCCCACGAATCGCCGATCCAGTCGTGGAAGCGCATGCGGCCTTCGGTGGTTTGAGCTTCGAAATCCGGGGCGATATCGCCGAGCTGGAGCGCCATGGAGTACCTCGAGGAGTTGGTCGCGGACTCCCTGAACCTACGCCGAGACAGGCGATCCGCTAGAATCAGTCGCTCGTCATGATCCCGACGAGGCCGACGTTGAGCATGCGACAGATTGTACAGCGAAAACCCGGCGCCCGTCAGCGATGTCGCTAACGGCTCAACCAGAAGTTGACCTTCACCAGGAACACGTTCGTCGGTCGATCACGAAACAGATCGGTGGCCAGATCGCGCTGCATGTCGAAGCTGCCGTCGTAGGGCACGTAGCCGGAACGACTCTGCGTCCACACGAGAAACATGGTCGAGCCGGGCCGATACTCCCAGCGCGCCACAGCCTTCACGTTGAACGCCCGTGTCCGAAAGTCGGGGCGATACAGCGCGAACTCAGAGGCCGGGCCCGCACCGTCGGGATCAACACCGAGGCAACGATTTGGACCGGCGCTGCCGCATACCGTGGTGTCTCCCGGCGTGACGGTCGAGCCGTTATCGCGGCCGTATTGATCGAACGAGTAAGTCCGCCGCGCCCGCAACTCCTTGTAGCTCTCATACGCGCCCGAGAACGTGAACGGCTGCGCGTACAGCTCGAAGCTGAGCACGGGCGAGAAGGTGGCGTTTGCGCGCAGTGTCAGGTACGCGCTGCGCTGGCGGAGCTCGGCGAAGACGTACCGGCGACCCAGCGTGGCCGCAACCGTGCTGTCGGTCACCCGGGTCACATATTGCGCCGAGCTGCGTCCGGTCAGGTAACCCGGTCCCAGGCTTAGGAAGAGAGCGGCACTGGGTCGCAGCGTGAGCTGTGGCAGCACATTCACCAACCAGCCACCCGCATCGTCACCGGAGTACGACAGGAACGCGTATCCGCTCGCGTGCTTGCGCGTGTCGGTGGTCAGCGCGCCACTGCCGTACCAGGCCCGCGGCGTTGCGGCGAGCGGTCCGCCGCGGGTCAGTCGGTCGTCGAGCACTGGCATCTCGTACTTCGCGGTCCAGTTCACCGTCCAGAAGTTGCGCAGCTGGACATATCCGAAACCACCCAGGTCGCGCTGGATCGCGTCGCCATCGTAATTCCAGCTCGGACCGAACGTGACGTAAGCATACCCCTGGCGGAACCATCGGCCCGGCTTGGTCCAGCGCCGGCCGAGTGCGGCGGCGGCGGAGATCAAGTCCACGCGCTTCTGGAAGCCGAGGTCGTTCACTTCGAATCCCGGCGTCGTCGTGCTGGCTGCGAGTCCCCAGCGCCAGGTCCCCGCCACCTTGTTGAGATACAGGTCGGCGGTGACCCCGGTGAGCGAAGTTCGCGTCGGATCGTAGCGGAATGCTTGCGCGTCGGGGCGCGTGTAGTAGCGGTTGGACGAGCGCTGCGCGCGCTGGATCGCCAGCGTGTCGCCCGCGAGAAACGAGCCTCCCACACTCGCAGCCAGCGAATACGTATTCCGGCCCCAACGGTGGAAGAAGTCTACGCCGCCCCCATAGGCCGCGGTGGGGAGTTGGTCGAAGACGGGCGCGTCGAGACGGCGGTTCGCAGCCGTGCCGAGCGCTCCGATCGTCGTGTTCCCGTCGGCGGAGGTGTGCTTCATGCGGCCCACGAAGTAGTTCGTCAGCGGCTCGACGGGATCGCTGTAGCGGGCACCGCTCGCGGCGTCGAAGACGGTCGCGCGCTCGCGTTCGGTCAATGCCTCGAGGACGCCCACGGACCAGCCGGTGGCAGTCCGCCCGCTGAGCTTCGCCGCGCCGAGAATCGTCGTGCTCGCCGGCATGTCCGTGTAGTCGCCGGAGGACGTGGGCTCGACCTGTGGTTCGCGGCCGATCCGGCGCGAGTAAAAGAAGAGCGGCGTGCCGCTGAAGTGACTGACGCCCCCCCCGTCGCCGCCGAACTCGAAAATCTCGGCGCCCTCGACGAAGAAGGGGCGATGCTCATCGAAGAAGTCTTCGAACGCCGTGAGGTTCACCTTCGCCGGGTCGAGCTCGACCTGGCCGAAGTCCGGATTTACCGAGGCGTCCAACGTGAGACTCGAGGTGACGCCGTACTTCACGTCTCCGCCGGCGTTGTGGAAGTAGCTGGCTTTGCCGTCGAACGGGTTGTCGAGGGCCTCGGGCTCATGATAGGTGCCACGGGCGACCGCGTAGGGCACGAGTTCGAGCCGCTTCGGCGGCACGAGATTGCGCAAGCCGACAAGGTGAGCGAAGCGCGACACGACGCCGTTCTCGTTCTTCCCGACGAACGGAAACATGGCGAGTTCGTTCTTGCGCTCGATCCAGCGGGCGAAACGCACGCCCCAGACTTGCTCCGCCGCCGCGGAGAACCGCAATTGGGAGAACGGGATCCGGATCTCGACGGTCCAGCCGAGTGAGTCGATGGCGGTCGCCGCTTGCCAGACCGGGTCCCAGGAGTCATCGGAGAACTCACCGTCACCGCCCAGGAGGACGTCCTTTTTCGCGCCTGCGGGGTTGACGATGAATTCGAAGGCGGTGCGGTGATCGTGATAGCTGTCCAGAAAGAGCCGGAACTCATCGCTGTGCGTGGACGCATCGCGCCGCGCCAGTCGGCTGATGATGCGGCGCGGCGCGGAGTCGAACAGGCGCGCCCCCACGTAGACAGCGTCGGCATCGTATAGCACCCGTACCTCGGTCGACTCCGACGCGGCAGCGCCCTCGTCGGGGTCGATCTGGAGGAACGCCGTCACGGGCGTCGCGAGGGCCCAGTCCGGATCGTCGAGGCGGCCGTCCACGGCGGGCGCCCGAACGAGCCGGACCGCGGTCACCGCGGGTGCGCCGGGCGGGCTGACGGCAGCCGCCTGCAACAGCACGGCACAAATCGCGTGGAGCACGGCGATCAGCGCGACATCAGTCGCAAAGCCTCGTCCACCATGAACGAAGCCAGATCGGGAATCTGTTTGTCGAGATCGCGCCGGGCCCAGCTCAGGTATGCCAGGGCACGGTAGAGCCGCAGGTTCGTCAGCGCGCCCGGCGGCCCCGAGGCGGTGTACGCCTCGACGAAGGCATCGGGGACGGCGTCCAGCGCGTGCCGGTCGCAGAGCAACTGGATCGCCCGGCGCTGCAGCGCGACCAGGAACCCGGCGACGTCCCGGCTCGGATCCGCCGCGTCGTGCTCGTCCAGGTCGATGACCACCGTGCGCCGGCCGCTGAAGAAGACGTGGTCCGGGATGTACCTACCGTGCCCAGCGCACGGCACCACGACCGGGGCGAGCGCGACGACCTCTTCGAGCTGCGCGAGCAACGCCTCGGCTTTCTGGCGCAGACGGGCCATGCGGGCCGTCGCTTGACGGTGGTGCGCCAGTTTCGCCGCAAGGTCGTACCCGCGCTCCGGGCGCCGGGCGGTGCGATGGAATCGGCCAAGCCACTCGCCGCATCGCTCGGCCGCTGCGGTCCAGTCGGCGGACCTCCCGGTGCGGATTACGTCGTTCAGCGACGAGCCCTCGACCTTCTCTTCGAGGCGCACGCGCAGCGCGGGCAGCCAGCCGAAGGGGGTGGGAACCGAATTGTCTGACGCTGTCCCGAAGCCGTCCCTGCTCAACCGCCGCATGGTGTCGAACACATCCGCGCGGTCGTCCGCGTAGATCTTACCGATCAGTTCGTGCTGGTCGGTCGGTGAATTCACGACGATGGCGACCGTGCAGCGATTTGGGCGGCTCCGAATGAGCTGGATGCGCGTCTCCTGCGTTGCGCCCGAGTGCCATTCCGAGACGCACAACCGTTCGAGCGCTTCGCGGAATTCTTCCCGCTCCAATGTGGCCATGAGATCCGACGCGATTGCGAGCGTCATGTGTGCTCCTCACGCTTCCCTAGAAGCGCAGCAAGTAGCTTGCCTTGACGAAGAACTGTCGGCCGACGGACATGGAGGGGGAGCGGCTGGGCGCGAGGTCGCGCGGCGGCCCCGGGAGGATCTGCAGGTTTTCGTAGCGATCCGTGTACCCCACGTACAATGCCGTCCCCGGGTGCGCGAGGTACGTGAGGAGGAGATCGACGCCCCACTTCCGCTGCCGGCCGTCCTCGGCGGAGAGCGTGGTATCGGCGTCGCTTGCCGTCCAGTCCACGATCGCCCGGAGCGAAAACAGGGGCGTAAACTGGTAATTGAGCTTCTCCCGGAACTGCGTCTCGCCGACGATGCGGGAGCCGGCCGAGGTCCGAAGCCCGACATAGTTGTAGGACTGGTCGAGGCGAAGCTGCGACGTGGGATGGAGGGTGACTTTCACTACCGCTTGGCGCGCGCGCGCGAGGGAGGGCGCGACGCCAGCCGCCGGCTCGTGGTTCACCGCGGTGCCCCAGATGTAGGATGCGGTCAACCCGAGCCACTTCACCCACTCGCTGCCGACCTCCGCCTCCGTGGCCTCGGGGCGGAACCCTGTTCCCTCGAACAGCTCGAATGACTGGTGCCGGTTGAGCAGGACCTTGGAGTGGCCCCGGAGCTGCATCACGAACTGCGCCTTCGCGTCCCGATCGAGCAGCTGGCCTGTCTCGTGATCCCAATAGGCGTCCACAGACACGGCGGGCCCCAACGTCGTCACCGGGCCGCTCTTCAGCCGGACGGTGTAGTCCGCCTCTTGCTCAGTCCGCCGGAAACCGACCCGATTCACAAACCCCAGCGGCGCCGAAAAAGCAGGGCCGAACTCCTGGTAGATCCCTTTATAATCGAAAGGACGGCTGTTGAACGACACCTCGCCCAGCGCACCCCAGTCGCCGGACCGTGTGCCGTCCTGCTGGACGGACTCGCTGCGCATGAGCTGCGCGTTCACGCGCCAGTACTTCCCCGCCCGCCACCGTCCGTCGGCCGAGAACATGCGGTCTGCTTTCGCACTTTGGAGGAATTCGCGGTCGGTCGCCAGTAGGCCGACCGTGGACTCCTTGCCCAGCTCGCGCTGCAGGCGGGCCGCCCCGATCCAGGCGTCCCGACCGGCGTCAGGGTCCCCGGAGGGCAGGGGCGCGCGGTCGTTCATGGCGAACGCCCCCATCGCCCAGCCGCTCGCCTTGCCCGTCAACCGCAGCCCTGCGGCGGGATCGACGATGCGCCGTGAGAACAACAACGTCACGGGCGTTTGGAAGAAGCCCGCGTTTTCCAGGAAGAACGGCCGCTTCTCGGAAAAGAACACCTCGAAGCGCTGGTTGAGCGTCACTTGAGGATCGTCGGTCTCGACCTGACTGAAGTCGGGGTTCGCCGTCGCATCGAGCGTGTACGCGTCGTGCAGAATCAGCTTGGCATCCGCGCCGATGCGCTCGTCGCCTTGCGTCACGTGTCCCGGAATGCCTTCGTCAAGGATTCGCGCACCGGCGAGGACCGAGTACGGGTTCACCTGCACGTTTCGTCCGGGAGAGATCCCGGCCAACCCCTCCAGCATGCCGAGCTGGGAAACGAAACCGCGTCTGCCCTTGGTGATGTGGGGCCAATACGACCGCTCGTTCTCCCGCCGGATTGCCCGCCCGAGGGCGATCCCCCAGGTCTGCACCGAGTCGTTCGAGAACCGGAGGCTGCGGAACGGGATCGCCATCCGCACTACATAGCCGGAGTCGGTCATGCGGCCCTCAGAACTCCACACGGCGTCGAAGCTCAGATCCTCGCTCT
The DNA here is from genome assembly GCA_036394755.1 of Gemmatimonadales bacterium. Classification (GTDB taxonomy): domain Bacteria; phylum Gemmatimonadota; class Gemmatimonadetes; order Gemmatimonadales; family GWC2-71-9; genus 20CM-2-65-7. Next base: position 16,029 of record DASWEL010000164.1, read on the forward strand.
GGCCGTCAGTCAAGATGCCGTCCTGCTGGACGCCGAACGGGTTGACCGCGAACCGGAAGGCGCGCTTGCGATCGTGGAACGTGTCGAGGTAGACCATCACGTGGTCGTCGTGGCTGATGTCGTCCCGCGGCGCGACGTTGGCCCGCACCTTCGCGGGATCGTCCCAGCAAACGAACACCACATAGAGGTTCACGTCATCGTAGCTCAGGTACGCGGTGGTCCGTTCGCTCACCGGAATGCCGTCGCCGGGCTCGTGCTGGCGAAAGTCGGTGACCGCGGCGCTGTCGGCGCCGGCGGAACCGGCCAGAAAGGCTTCGAGACGCGGCGCCTCGGTCACGCGCCGAATCACGAAGGTCGGCGCCGCTGGCGCGCCGAGATGCGCGGTTGACGTCTGCGCGCGCAGGGGCGTGCCGCGCGCGACTATTGACAGCAGCACCAGCAGCAGGGCCACGCGGGATTGGATCATCGTCATCGCGTCCTCCTCTGAGCTTATCGGTCGAGCGCCAGGAACCAGCGCTCGACCTCCGCGAGTTCCGGAAATCCCCACGCCGCGCGCTCCTGGAGCAGCGCGACGGCCGGCCAGATCACGCGGTTGGCGTATCGCGCGCGCTCGGCGGTATCGAAGAGCAGCGCGAGGTCCTCCGGCGAGCCGAGCTCCCATCCCCCGCGCGCCGCGGCGTCCCGGTAGCAGCCCAGAATCCCGGGTCGTAGCTCCGCGGGGAAGCGGAACAAGAACGTCGAGAGGTCATAGCTGAACGGCCCCACGTCCACGCGATCCCAGTCGACGAGGCGCAGCTGCGGCCGTTCGGCGGTCCCTTTCACGAACATGTTGATGGTCCACAGATCGCCGTGCAGCAGCGTGTCCGGACCGGCCGCCCGCTCGAACACGGCGGCCCGGCGCGGCGCGTCCGCGAGCAGCGCCCGCAAGCGGGCGAGCAGTCGCTCCGGGAGCCCGGCGTGGGACGACGGGGACTGGATGCCCGCGCCGAGGAGCGCCTCGAGCGCGGCGATCGCGTCGCGCACGTTGGTCGTGAAGTACTGGAGGCCCAGGCCTGGGCCGAAGCGGCGCACGTCCGGCAGCACAGCGTGACGAGCGGCGCGAGCGTGGAGCTCCGCGACTTGTCGCGCGGCAACCTCCACCAGCTCCGGCGCGGGCCGGACGGCAAGGGTATCGTCACCCAGGTCCTCGTGAATGTGCCACACGACTTCGCCGCGCCGGTCGGCCACCATGCCGAGCAGCCGCGGGCAGGCGTGCTCCAGCCCGAGGGCGGGCAGCCACCGCGTGGCCAACAGGCGGGTACGCTGCGCGACGGCCGGCTCCATGCGCTTGACCACCACCGAGCTCCACGGCGCGCGCGCGTCGAACTGCAGCCGGTACACCTTTGCCTTGAGCGGCTGCACGCTCGTCACGCGATCGGTGGGATCGGCGTCGTGCAGGAGGACACGGAGCCCCTGCCACAGCTCGGTCCACGCTGGCTCTCTGCGCGGATTCGGGACGTCCACTGCTGCGCCTCGGGGGCGAGGCTCGACCAGGGTCACGCGGCGCTCCTCGCCTGGCGCCCGAGCGCCCGCTCCAAGACGCTGGCGACGACTCGCCGGGCATCGAAATGCTCCTCGACCAGCGCTCGCGCCGCTCGCCCTTGCCGCTCGTAATCGGCCTCGGCCGTCGCAAGCGCCCGCACGGCTTCGTCCATGTTCCGAAAGCGGAACAGACCATGTGCGTCCGGCAGGAACCGGCTGGTGCCGGTGTACTGCACGACGGCGGGTTTGCCGCTGGCGAGGTAGCACAGCGTGCGATCGCTCACCCACGCGGTCTCGAGCGAGATGTAGGCCGGCTTGGCGCAGCTGAACTCACCGCGCGACCGCTGTACGTACGTCCGGTACGCGTCCGGCGTCGCGGTCACGTCCCACGCCTCCCGCAGGCGCCAGCCCTTCGGCTCCAGCAGGCGGCGGTATTCCTCGTGAAACTCTGCGAGGCACACCGCGAGCTCGAGGGAGACGGGCGTGCACCGCGGCAAATCCTGGTATTCGAGAAACGAGGCGCGTTTCTCGTTGCTGAACGTGATGCCGTTGAACTCGAACGTTCCGCCCCACCAGTGCGCCACGGTCGTATATGGAGGGGGCGCGGCGCCGCCGAGCGCCTCGGGGACCCGCGGCCACTCGGGGAGGTAGACGGGCGGGACCGTGTGCACCCACGTACGGCCGCCGTCGGGGAACCGCCCGGCAGGCGTCCCGACGGTTTCGCCAATGGTGAAATAGAGATCGTGTCGCGCAAGCTGGACGGCGCCGGTCGTCATCCAGATCTGGAGCAACCCCGGGTCGGTATCGATAAACGCTGTGCGCCGGAATCGCCCGACGACGCCGGCGGGGGCCGAGTGCCACAGGTTGAGAAGCAGGTCCGCCTCGGCGGCAGCGTTCAGGTCCAGACAGCCCTGCGCGACCTCGTCAGGAACGGTCCCACCGCCGATCGCGTACAGCGCGAGCGTGTCCGCTAGGCCGAATGACGCCAAGCGCGCCTTGAGCGCCGCGACGCACTCCCGCGGAGGTCCGCCGCGCCGGCGCCGGCGGCCCGCGGGCGACCTGTCGCGCTCGTCGACATCCAACCCCTCGAGCCAGATGACACGGCAGCCGAGCGCGCGCAGCGCGAGCGCCCAGTGGAGGTACACCCAGAGGTGACCGCCACCATTGGGGTAGGCGACCGTGTTTGCCGGTGCCACGCAGACCGTGAGGCTCACGCGACCCCGCTCCCCGTCGGCTGGGTGCTCAACGCCGCGTTCAGCGCGGCCTCAAGCACGCGGCGCGCGTCGAAATGCGTTTCCGCAATGTCGCGGGCCGCCCGGCATTGGCGACGGTAGTCGCGGTTGATCGTCTCGAGCGCGTGGGCGGCCTCCGCCAGCGAGCGAAAGCGGAACATGCCCTCGCCGTCCGGCAGGAACACGCTCGCGCCCGTGTGCTGCACGACGGCGGGCTTGCCGCTCGCCAGGTAGGCCACCGTCCTATCGCTGACCCAGGCATTCTGGAATGCCATGCACGACGGCTTTGCCGCACTGAACTCCCCGCGCGACTGCCGGATGTAGGCGGCGTAGGCTGTGGGGCTGCCCGTGACATCCCGCGAGTCCCGCACGCGCCAGCCCTGCCGTTCGAGGAGGGCCCGGTCCTGCGCGTCTTTCTCCGCCTGCTTGGGCCGCGCCTGACCCGCGGGATCGCGGTCCAATAGATAGAGCGCCAACTCGAGGGGCTGGCTCGTGTGGCGTGGCAGATCCGCGAAGTCAAGAAAGGAGATCCGCTTTGTGTTATCGACAAGGACGGTCTGTCCGTTCCGCTGCACCTTCAGCCAGCTCGCCGACGACCAACTGGAAACAGTCGTGAAGGCCTCGGCGCCCGGCTCGTACGTGAACGGCCAGAGGTCGAGACAGACGGGAGGCCGGATGTGCATCCACTGCAGGCCGCAGTCGGAAAAAAGCGTAGCCGGTGTTCCGACCGTCTCGCCCGTCGTCAGATAGCAATCGTGCGGCGGAACGTCGAGCTCTCCGGTGCTCATCCAGAACTGCAGCAAGCCGGGGTCGATGTCCACGAGCGCTGTGCGTCGCGCGCAGCCGAGCAGGTGTGGGTCGATGGCGTAATGGAAGTTCAGCAGGACATCCGCCCGCCGCAGCAGCGCCTCTGCCTCGGGCCGCGTGGAGTCGACGAAGCGTAGCTCGCCTTCGACGGCCTCGTACAGCAGCGTGTGGCCCTCGAACCCAAACTGCTTCATCCGGTCCTGGAACGTCGCGATGACGTACGCCCGCCGATCCGGATCACGGACCGGACGGAGCTGCTCGAGCCAGTAGACGTCGCAGCCCAACTGCCGCAGCCCCAAAGCGTATTGCAGGTACACCCAGAAGTGGCCGCCGCCGTCAGGGAAACTGGCGACCTTGTTCACCGACAGAGCGACGGCGGTCATGGCGCCTCCACCATCACCGCGTCCGCCCGCTGGGGCAGGTCGCGGAACCCGATCAGCGTGATCCCCCGCTCGAGGATCGCCCGTCGCAGGGCGGGGTCGCACAGTGTCCGTAGCTCGATCTCGCGTTCCGCGCGATAGCTCGAGCGGAATCCCGCATCGATATAACCCGGGTGACACGACAGCTCCGTCACGTCCGGCCCGAGCTCGGCGGCGAGCACGCGCAGGAAGCCATCGACCCCGATCTGCTCAGCGTGCATCACCCCACCCCATTGCCCGTAGAACTTCCCGACGTGGCGCACGGCGGAGTGACCTCGCACGGGCACACCGACGGACCGGGCGAACGCGAGCACATACGGGAGCACACGCGGGTCGCGGTGCACGTCGTGGTGCGAATCGACGTGCGTCGGGGGCGCTCCGGTCAGGTCGAGGAACCGCGCTAGCTGACGTTCGCACTGAGCGGCCGCCCGGCCCGGTTCGGAGGAGTCGAGCTCGAGGTGCAGGCCGAGGCTCAGCACGGGGTTCCCGCGCGCGCGCGTAACCGCGTCGGCCGCCGCCGACCCATCCACCATGAGGCTCGCGCTCGTCAGGACTCCTCGCTCGTGGGCCTCCACGATGCCGCGGTTGATCCCGAGGCTCGCCCCGAAGTCGTCGGCGTTGACGATCAAGCCCCTCATGACGCCAACCCAACCGCCGCCTCGGCCACCGTGCCCCCGGCGGCGGCTCGCGCGGCCGCGGCCCGGAAGTAGGAGGCCAGGTGCAATGGCGCGTCTGGCACGCCCTTGAACCCGGGGATGCTTGCGATATCCACGACGTATGTGCGACCCTCACTCTCGATGAGGTCGACGCCGCAGAGGTCGATGCCGAACGCGCCGGCACAGCGGCGCGCGATGTCGGCCTGCTCCGCCGTGGGCGTGAACGGCTCGCCGTATTTCTCCGTCTCGGTCCGGGCTGGAAAGACCTTCCGGACGCCGAAGAGCCGCTCGCCGATGACGTAGATCTTCAAGTCACGCCCCTCAGGCGGGTGATAGCGCTGCGCCAGAATCGGCGGCTGGTCCGCGGGCTCGGCCAGGAGCTCGGCTTTGTTCCGGACGACGTGGACACCCCAGCCGCCGGTCCCGTCGTACGGCTTGACGACGAGCGGTCCCCGGTCCAGGAGCGGCGTCAATAGATCGGGTTGCGACACGACGTAGGTGGCGGGCACGGGCAGCCCCGCGGTGGACAGGATGCGCGCCGCGATCACCTTGTCACGGATCGACGCCGTCACGGGATACGGATTCACGATGGCGGCGCCTTGCGCGTGCAGGGCTCCCGCCAGGCTCAGCGAGATGCCGGAGATCTGCTTCAGAACGTACAGGTCGTGCTCCACCCGGACGCTGGAGAGGTCGATGAGGCGTCCTTTGCCGGCGATGACGTCGACCACCACGCCTGCGTCGGCGAGCGCCTGCATGGCCTTCGGGAAGATGCTGACGTGGCGCGGGCTATAGGGCCGCCTGAACAGGAATCCGATCCTCAGGCGTCTCATTCGACCCTGCCCTGCAGCGCGGGATGGCCGCTCGCGGGGCCCTGCCGCACCGGCCACCCGAAGCGATCGAGCGCGTGCGTGAGCTCCGCCTCGTACATGCGCAGGTTCGGGAGGAAGGCATCGGCCCAGGGACGCGTGAGGTGCTGCCCGTCCCAGGCGATCACCGCCAACGCGCGCCACACGGCCCCGCACGTCGCAAGGCGCTCGATGTCCGTGGCGTCGCAGTGCGGCCACCGCTCCCGGACCACGGCAGAGTAGGTGGCGATGTCCGGGCCGGCGGCGATGCGACAGGAGGGATCGATCGCCTGGGCGAGGTCGATGGCGGGAACGGCTAACCCGGCATCCTCCCAGTCAAAGACCCCGATCTGGACACCTTGGGGCGACGGCTGCACGCGCAGGTTCTTGGCGTTGAAGTCGCCGTGGATCAGCGTGGGCGGCAGGCCGGCGCAGGCGCGGGCGAGCCGATCCCAATTCTCGTCGAGCTCATCAAACCGCTCCACCAGGAGGTCGAGGAACGCCACGTCCTCGGCGCCGAACGCGGGATTATCCACCTGGGCGCGAATCAGGTCTCGGGTCGCACGCATCTCCGCCCGGTAGCGGCTCGGTCCGGCATTGGGTAACCCGGCCTGGTCGGCGGCGGACTGCGCCGTGGTGTGCAACGTCCCGAGCCACCGAGCTGCCGCGGCGCGGTGGTCGGGGCGCAGCATGTCGTACTTCTCGCCGTGGATCTCGCCGATGAAGAGCCAGCAGACGTCCTGATCCTCGGGCCCCTCGACGGTGCCGTAGTAGTGCGGTCCGGCGAGCGGCACGTGCGGCAGGATGCGCTCGTACACCGTGCGCTCGATCTGGCCGGCCTCGCGCGCACACCGCTTCGCGATCACAGCCGAGCCATCGGCTCCGATGCCTTCCAGCCGGTACACTGTCAGGTTAGGCCGTGGCTTGTTGGGCTTGAATTTCGCAGGGGTGATGCGGTCTGGCAGCACGCGCTCAGGGTTGAGCTGCCTCCACGCCTGGATCGCTGGGTGGGCTAACAGGATCTCGCGCCGCCTGGCGGAGGCGGAGCCGACGGCCGGAACGAGGGCCGGCAGCGGCGGCGACGCGGGCTCGAGGCGGGTTGTGTCGGCGACGATCCGGCCGCGCTCCATGGTCACCAGCGCCGTGCACCGCGCCACCGCGCTGGGCCGGTGGCTGATGATGATCACGGTGCGCCCTTCCTGTAGACGGCCCAGCGCTTCGACGATCGCCGCCTCGGTGTGGGGGTCCACGCCGCTCGTAGGTTCGTCCAGCAGTAGCACCGGACTATCCGTCAGGAACGCGCGCGCGATCGCGACACGTTGGCGCTGGCCGCCCGACAACTTGACGCCGCGCTCTCCCACCTCGGTGTCGTAGCCCTGAGGCAGCCGCTCGATGAATTCGTGCGCGTTCGCCGCGCGGGCGGCCGCGACGATCTGCTCCCCGGTCGCACCGGGCACGGCGTACGCGATGTTTTCGGCGATGCTCGCCGAGAACAACACCGACTCCTGAAGCACCACGGCGAATTGCCGGCGGAGATCCGCACGCCGATAGTCCCGCAGGTCCACGCCGTCGAGCAGGATCCGTCCCTCGGTGGGGTCGTACAGACGGGTGAGCAGACTGATGAGCGTGCTCTTGCCCGCCCCGGTGGCGCCCTCGATGCCGAGGCTCGCGCCTGCGGGGATCGAGAACGACACGTCGTGCAGTACGGGGCGGTCCGGCGCGTACGCGAACGACACGTGCTCGAATGCGATCGCGCCTCGCGCCCGGCTGATCGGCCGCGCGTCAGACCGTTCGTCGACGTCAGGCCGCTCGTCGAGGACGGCGAAGGCCCGCTCTACGCTGGCCAAGTAGCCTTGCAAGGTGGCCGACTTGCGGCTGATCGTCTTCATCGGATCGTACAGCTTGGCGACGTACCCCATCACGAGAAGGAGGTCGCCGAGCGTCAGGAGCCCCGAGCGGACGTGGGCGATGCCGAGAAACAGCACGATGGTCATGCTCGCGGCCGTGATTACGCCGATGGCGATGCTGAAGCTGCCTTCCGCCAGTGCCAACCCGACTCGGCCACTCACGCCATCGCCCGAGCGACGGACGAACCGCTCCTCTTCCCGCCGCTCCTGCCCGAACACTTTGACGACGCGCAAGGCCCCCAGCGCTTCGTGGATCACGCCGAGCGCCACGCTCTCGAGCCGCCGCACGTCGCGCGACTGGCGGCGCAGCCGCGGCCGGTAGACCTGCGCGATCAGGAGCAGCGGCGGCGACGCGGCCACGGCGGCGACGGCGAGGCGCCAATCGAGCCGAAAGGTCACGTAGATCATTCCCGCGAGGGTGACCGCCGAGCTCACCAGGGGGATGAACCCGTCGATCACCAGCGAGCGGATGGCGGGCGCGTCCTGCTGGATGCGGTACATGGAATCGGCGGTGCCGATCGTGTCGTGGTAGGTGAGGGACAGCCGCTGTAGGTGTTGGAACAGCCGCGCACGGAAGTCGAGCTGCAGCCGCTCCCCGGCCAGCACGGTCAGGTACTTCTGGGCGGCGACCTGGAGCTGCGTCGCCACGGCGATGAGGATCGCCAGCACCGCGACGAGGGCGAGCAGCGCCGACGACGAGCGCGCCACGGAAGCGGGCAACAACGCCGCCACCCAGGCGGTCAGCGGGCGCGACCCGAGCACCGTGTCGACGCCAATCTTGAGCGGCAGCGGAGCCAGGAGCGCCAGCGGGCTCGCGAGTAGACCCACGACGAAGACGGCGGCCACCAGGCGCCACATGGGGGCGGCTTGCCGCGCGAGGCGACGGTAAAGGGCAAGGTCGCTTATGATCCTCACCAGCCCCCCCGCTGCAGTCGCTCCACCACCTGTCGGATCGTGGCCATGGCCGCCATGCATTGCTCGACGATGTGGAGCACCGGCACGACGGCGCCCAGGCCGAGCATAACGGCGGCGCTCCACATATGGGTACTCGCCGCGGCGCCGGCGAGCGCCGCGAATCCCAGCACGAGAATCGGGCCGCGGTCGGGGACCTTCGGCCAGTACCGCAACCGGAGGAGCTGCTTGCCGCCGGCGTGATCCTCGACGCCCATGAGCACGCGCGCCGCGCCGAGGATTCCGCCCCGCACCTCGAGGTCCCAGCGGTCGTGCTCCTCACCGCGCAGCACGCACGCGTGCTCCGCTCGGAGCCGGGCTTCGAGCGTGCACAGGCGCTGATGTTGCGGCTCCCAGCACTCGCTCCAGATGGATGCGGTTCGGGGCCACACGGGAGCCGCTGCGAGCCGGGCGCGGCGGCGCCAAGGCGTCAGTCCTTCCTGAAGCCGCCCTCGCAGCCGGGCGATGGGCTGGAGGAGATGTAGCGCCGCCGTCAGGAGCCGACGGCTCCACCGGGCGCCGACGTGCCGCGCTTCGGGGAACGACGCGCGCGCCGCGCTGAGGCACGCCTGCGCGATGGGCAGCGACAGGGCGCCGAGGAGCAGGGGCACCGCCAGCGCGAACGGCTTGAAGACGATGCTCAACGCCGCCATGACCCCGAGGGTCGCCGTCATCAGGTGCCACTCGGGCATCTGCGGCAGGCAGCCGAGCAGGCTCGGCGCGGGCTCGTACAGCGACTGGAACGGCGCGCCGCCCCAGACGCCGTGATAGATGCGGGGCCGGCACCACGCGAGCAGACTGGTGAGGCCGGGCCCATACATGCGGCCTGCCCAGCGTATGTGTCCCGGCCCGTTGTACTTCTCGGGCCACTTGCGCTCCAGCATCGCCTCGGCCCGCCCGTAGCCGGTCTGCTGCTTCCAGTACGTGCGCACCGAATTCCGGCGGTGGTGCCACACCACCGCCCCCGAGTGAAACCCGAGCCTCCAGCCGCGCTCTTGCAGCCGCCAGCACACGTCCACGTCGTCACCGGCGGTGCGGAATTGCGGATCAAACCCCGCGATCGCTACAAGGCACCATTTCCGGAACGCCATGTTGCATCCGGGGATGTGCTCGGCCTCGCGGTCGCTCAGCAAGACGTGGACGGGCCCGCCCGGCGCGCGCGCGACGCACTCCGCGATCGGCCCATCACGCGGTGGGGCGATGTTCGGCCCGCCCACACCCGCGTGCGACGTGCTCATGAACGTGGCGGCGAGATACGTGAGCCAGTCCGGATCGGGATAGGCGTCGTCGTCGATGTAGGCGACGATCTCCCCGGTCGCGGCCCCGAGGCCGGCGTTCCGGGCGCGCGCTAGGCCCTGGTTCGGAGTCCGGATCAAGACGCAATCGTAGCGCTGGGCGATGGCGGCGGTCGCGTCGCGGGAACCGTCGTCCACCACGATGATCTCGTAGTCCGGGTAGCGGAGTCGGCTCAGTCCCTCGAGGCAGTCGCCAATCGTGCGCGCTCCGTTGTACGAGCACACCACGACCGAGACGCGGGGCCACGGCAGCCGCGGCGAGAGGGGCACGTCGGCGAACGCCTCGCGCACCGCGTCGAGCGCGAGCTTGGGCGAGCGGTCCTCGCGGGTAAGGCCAAAGGCCCAGTCCTCCACGTCGTTGCCGTGGCGGTACCACTCGTCGGTCCATGCGAAGATGAATGCGCCGGCGCACCCGCTCGCGAACGCGGTCCGCACCTGCCAGTCGAGAACGTGCGCCTGCTCGCGCTCGCCGTTGCGGATGCTGTCGAGCCCCAGCTCGCTCATCACCAACGGGCGATCACCGGCGATGTTCTGCAGCCGGGCCAGGTACGCCTTGAGCGGCTCCTGGGATTCGAGGTACACGTTGAAGCACACGAGGTCGAGGAACGGCAGCTCGAGGTATTCCGTCGTGGGGTAGTTCACGTACGTGACGAGCCCCTCGGGATCCTCGCGCTTCACCACGCGATACAACCGCTCGAGGTAGCTCTGGACGCGCTCGGGGCCCAACCACCGGGCCATCGGTGCCGCGATCTCGTTGCCCAGGGCGTAGCACAACAACCCGGGGTGGCCCGCGCAATCGCGCACCTTTGCAGCAACCAGGGCCTCCACGTCGGGCGCGCCCCGCCGGTCGATCAAGTACCCGACGTACTGCTCGGCGGAGAGTCCGACCATGACGCGGAGGCCATGGCGCTGCGCGATGTCCAGGAGCGCGCGCGGCGGCATCGTGTGGGGGATGCGCACGGCGTTGATCCCGCTCGCCGCCATCTGCGCGAAGTCGCGATCGATCCGGCCGAGGTCGCGGTACTCCCGTCCGTCGGCGTCCGGCTCGAAGGCGCCGTACGTCACGCCTCGGACGTAGAGCTTCTGGTCTCCGACAAAGAGAAACTTTCCCCGCACGGTCGCGCGGCCTTCAAGCGGGCGGGTGGGGGGGGCGGAAGGTGGTGCGATGGACGACGGGGTCGGACGCTCGGCGTCAACGGGCGATGCGGGCGATGCGGGCGATGCAGCCGATGCGGGAGGCGCGGGCGATGCGGGCGGCGGGACGACGAGTGCCTCATCGCGGATGACGTGTAAAGAGGAACCAGGATCGCGCTGCACGGTGCGCTCTCTCCGAGTCGGTGCGATTTTTTCTTAGGATTGGCGAACAGATTCTTAGGACGAGCGCGCAAGGCACATGCCAGCCCTCGCATGCCTTGCGTGCGTTACGACGTAGGCAGGTATGTCATTACAGGTGACCTACTAGGTCGTGACCTAGGAATCCACGCGACCCAAGTAGCTGTGCGGTCCTGCTAACAACGTGCCGACTGCGCGCAACGGTAGTCATGCAACACTTTTCCACTCGCGTTACTTTTGTGGGTCTTCGTGCATCTCACGTGACGCTGGGTGGTTACGAGATTCATCAAAAGCGAGATTGGCTCGGCCGGCGTTTTTGTCGAGTCTGGGCGTGACGCGGAAACCTTAGATCAGTCACTCGTCATGATGAAGAGCGGCTTGCCGTCGAACTGGTAAATCGGCCGCAGGCGCTGTGTGTTGTAGTACTTCGACACGTCCACGACCTTCTTGTCCGACGTTACGCTCGACAGGGGCACAGTGTCGTAGAACCCCTTATGGATGCTCACGAGCCGGCCGTACTGCTTCTTCACCACCAGGTCGAGCGCAAGATTGCCGAACGCCATCGGCACAATGGAGTCGAGCGCGTCGGGATCGCCCGAACGGACGAGATAGCCGAGCCGCTGGTTCACGACGTCGATCTTCCGGCCCTTGTTGAGCTTCGCCGACGACTCCTTGAGCGCCGTCCCGATCTGGTCGCCGATGCCGCCGAGCTTGCGGTGCCCAAACATGTCGGTCTCCTCCCCCTCGAAGCTCATCCCTTCGTGCGAGGTGAGCCGCGCGCCTTCCGAGATCAGGACGACCGAATAGCGGCTCGGATTCTTATTGCGGTCCTGAACCAGCAGCTCGGCGAGGTGCTCGACTTCTACGGGGTACTCGGGGATCACGCAGCGGTCGGCTGCGCCGGCCATCGTTGGGAGCAGTGCGGTAAAACCGGCGTAGCGGCCGAAGACCTCGATCACCAGGAAACGCTCGTGCGAGCCGGCCGACGTGCGGAGCCGGTGGGTCAGCTCGATCGTGCGCGTGACGCACGTGCTGAACCCGATGCAGTAGTCGGTGCCGTAGACGTCGTTGTCCATCGTCTTCGGGATCGCCACGACTTTCAGCCCCTCATCGTGCAGCCGCTTCGCGTAGCTCAGCGTGTCGTCGCCCCCGATCGGTATCAGGACGTCGACGCCGATGTGCTCGAGGTTCTTGATGACATCCTTGGTGATGTCGTTCGTCTTCTCACCATAGCCGCTGAGATGTGCCGGCACGCGATCTTTGGGCAGATGACTCGGCCGCACGCGCGAGGTGTGGAGGAACGTGCCGCCCGTGCGGCCGGCGCGATTCACGATCGCTTCGGTGAGCGGGAGAATCTGCTCGCTGTTGTCCGCGCGCTGTTCCCGCGAGTAGTCGACCAGGCCGCCCCAACCGTGACGAATGCCGACGACCTTGTAGCCGTCGCGGAGAGCGCGAATCGTGATGGCGCGGATCGCGGGATTGAGACCGGGGACGTCGCCGCCGCCGGTGAGGATGCCGATAGTGCCTTTGCTCATTGGGGCAGGAAGATAGAGCCGCCTTGCCGCTGAATCAGCTTCGGGATACTTTCGGGTTTATGCGTCGGATTCTGCTGGCCGATGCTGATGCGTTCTACGTCGCCGTCGCGCGCGCCGTCGATCCCGACGGCGCCGGAAAAGCGGCGCTCCTCATTGTCGGCGGCTCGCGCGACAGCCGAGGCGTCGTCTGCTCCGCCTCCTATGAGACCCGCAAGTTCGGCGTCCGCTCGGCGATGCCGATTGCGCGCGCCCTGCGCCTCTGCCCCGATGCGGTCTGCGTGCCGGTTCCCTTCAAGGCGTGCATCCAGAAAAGCGCCGAGATCCGTAAGCTCTTGCACCAGTTCTCGCCGATGGTCGAGGGCGCGAGTATCGATGAATGGTATCTCGACCTGACGGGTACCGAGGGCGTCTATCACCACGAGCCCCTCGCCACGACGGCGGAGCGGATCCGTTCAGCGCTGCGGGACGCGACTGGGCTCACCCTTTCGATCGGCGGCGGGACGAACAAGCTAATCGCGAAGATGGCGGTCGACCGCGCCAAGCCGAGCGCCGGTGGCGGCGGGGTCGTGATTATCGAGCCCGGCGCAGAAGAATCGTTTCTGCGATCGTGCACGCTGGCGGACATTCCGCTCGTCGGCCCCAAGTTCCAGGCCCGGCTCGCGCGCCACGGTCTGATCACCGTCGAAGACGTGCTCCGCCACGACCTGCCGGCGCTCGAGCGCTGGATGAGCAAACGCGAAGCACAGTGGCTGTGGCATCGGGTGCACGGTCGCGACGAGGGGGACGTCTACCATCGCACCATGAACCGCGGCATCAGCCGCGACGAAACGTTTGGGAAGGATCTGCGTGAGGACACGGACATCGAGCGTGAGCTGCTGCGGCTCGTGACGCGCGCCGCGGCAGACATGCGCGGCGATGGGCTCACCGCGCGAACCGTGGCGGTGCGGCTGCGCGATTGGGACTTCAAGACCCGCTCCGCGCAGCGCACCCTGCCCGAGCCGGTCGTGTCGGACCGCGTGATTCTGCGTGTCGCGCACGGACTGCTTGCCAGTTTGCGCAGGACTCGACGGGTGCCGGCGCGGCTCGTCGGCGTTCGGCTGTCGGGCCTGGCGAAGGCGGCGGTGACCGACCAGCTTGCGATGCTGTCGGAGGAAACCGAACGCGATCGCGGTTTGTCGCGCGCCATCGACCGCGTCCGGGACAAGTTCGGCGCAAAGAGCATTCTGCCGGGCGGCATCGTCGAGGAGAAATGATCGCAAGATTGCTCGCAGTCGTTGCAATTGGACTGATGCCCATCCCGGGGGCGACGCAATCACTCGCTCGCGATTCCGTCGTCTACGAGCTCGCTTCCTCGAGCCGCCTGGTGGTACGGACGGGAAAGGCGGGGCTGTTCGGATTCGCCGGCCATGAACATCTCATTCAAGCCCGCGAGTTCTCCGGGCGCATCGTGTACTATCCACAACAACCGGAGTCGTCCCACGTGACGGTATCCATCGCGACGGACCGCCTCGAGGTGCTGACGCCGCCGGATACCGCGGAAATCCGCAAAGTGACGGCGGCAATGCGCACGGAGGTGCTGGATGTGGCGCAATACTCGGAAATCACTCTCACGTCGCAAGCGGTCGAAAAGACCGGAGACACACTCCGAGTGCAGGTAGCGCTCACCATGAAAAGCAGAACGCGCACCGTCCCACTCGCGGTGCGCGTTCTCATCGGACCGGATACGCTACGGGCAACGACGACGTTCACGGTGCGGCAATCAGACTACGGCATCCGCCCCTACCGCGGTGGACCCGGCGGTACCGTGCGCGTGGCGGATGCCGTTTCGTTCGACATCGACGCCATCGCGCTGCGGCGCCCCTGACTCAAATCCGTCGCGATCAGTGCGTGATCGCGAAGAAATACGCCCCGATCACGGGACCTCGCACGGGCCGCTGGCCCGGCTGCGGCGGCGGCGTGCCGGCAGGTGGCGGGCCGTACTCGGGCTGAAAGAGATACGCGATGTGCTTTTGCGTATCCACCGAGATCGTCTTGGCTCCGCGCATCGTCGAGACGGTCGCGACCACCGTGTACTTGTCGGGTGAATCCTGCCGCACGACGGTGACGTTGCTGTCCCGCCCCGCGGGAATGTAGATCAGCTTCTGCGCGGCATCCCAGCCCAGCGCGTCCACCCCATCACCATTCGCGATCGTGGCGACGACCTTGCCCGTCTTCGCATCGAGCACCACGGACGTCTTGCCGCATCCGGCGAAGATTCGGTCGGTGGCGCGATCGTACGCGATGCCCGTGGGCCCCTCGCACGGCGCGAGCGGCCACGACGCGAGCGCCGTCATCGTCTTCTCGTCGATCACCTGGATGGTGCTCTTACCTTCGTTGTTGACGAAGATCTTGCCCTTGCCGTCGCTGGCCGCGCCTTCGGGTGAGTCATCCTCGAGCTGCACCGTCGCGACGAGATCCCCGCTCTTGGGATCGATCGCGACGACGGTGCCGGCCGGACGGCTGTGATTCGTAAGAATGATGCGGTCGGAGAAGTCGTCGTACATGATGCCGTCGAGGCCGCCGGTAGGAACCTTGATCTTCTTGACCACCGCGAGGCTCGCGATATCAAACATCGTGACGGTCGAATCGCCGCCGTTGGTGATGAACCCGTGCCCCGATTTGGGTGCGAGCGCGATGCCGTGGGTGCGCGGCGTGTCGGGGATATCGCCGATCACTTTGCCGGTGGCGCCGTCGATCACCATCACGTGCGTGCTGCGGGACACGAACACGCGCCCCGTGCCGGCCTCGGCGGTCAGATAATCGGTGCCGCCGTCGCCGCCGATACTGTACTTCGCGACCCTGAATCCTTGTGCCGAGCTCGCGCCAGGCCACGCGAGGGCAACGCCGGCAAGCAGTGCAAAGACCTGGATTGGCAGTTTGTTCATACGACTCCTGAGTGGTGGACAGGGAGGGTACAGACCTCCTAATTCTACGCGCGCGTGCAACGTCGTGTTTATTCCCGAGACGATTGCCTGTAAGCCGGCTGTAAGGTACGGCCAGGTAGAATTCGCTCCGTACCCCCTCCATGAGGAGTTCATGCGATTCACGAAATGGACGATCGCTGTGCTGTCCTTGACATGTGCGATCGCGTCGCAGGCAGCAACGCAGCAGACACCTTCCCAAGAGAAAGAAAAACGGCTGAAGCGCTCCGACCTTCCGTCCGCGGTGCAGAAAGCCGTCGACCAGGAGAGTCAGGGCGCGACCATCCGCGGCTATTCGAGCGAGACGGACAACGGTCAGCTCGTCTATGAGGTCGAGATGCGGGTGCGCGGTCATGGCCGAGACGTCGTGATCGGCGCCGACGGCTCTGTGCTGGAGATCGAGGAGGAGGTCGCGCTCGACTCGCTGCCCGCAGCCGTGAAGGCGGGACTCCTGCAGCTCGCCGCGTCCGGCAAGATCACCAAGGTCGAGTCGCTGACCAAGCGCGGAGCCCTCGTTGCGTACGAAGCGCACGTCCGCACCGGCGCAAAGCGGTCCGAGATCCAGGTCGGCCCCGACGGCAAGCCGCTCGCGCATCCGGAGTAATGCCGCTCAAGTCCTTTATAAAGGCGCGATTCGCGCGCGGCGAATACCTCGGCCTCCATCTCACCATTGGGTTTCTGGTCAGCGCGCTGGCGTTGTGGATCTTTCTCGGGATCACGGAAGATGTCCTGCACAACGACCCAATCACGCAGTTCGACTCGACGCTACTCGCCTGGATGCAGGCACATCACGGACCGGCGGCCGACCAGATATTCCGCGCACTGAGCGCGCTCGGCTCGCCGCTCGTGATGATCACGTTGGCGGTCGGCGTGGCGGTCTTTCTGGTGATCTCGAAGCACGGTCTGCTGCTGGAAGGCTGGCTGCTCGCGTTCGCGGGCGGATTCCTGCTCAACAACGTCCTCAAGAACGCCATCCGTCGGCCCCGTCCGCACGCCGCCGCGGGTCTGTACCAGAGCTGGAGCTTTCCCAGCGGCCACGCCATGCTCTCGCTGATTGCCTACGGCATGCTGGCCTACGTCTTGATCATGCTCGGGCCTCGCAATCGCCGCGCGCAGCTTGCGATCATTGCGTGTGTGACGCTGCTGGTCCTGGCCATCGGATTCAGCCGGCTCTACCTCGGCGCCCATTACTTCAGCGACGTGGTGGGCGGTTACGCCGCCGGCATGCTCTGGTTGTCCGCGTGCATCTCGGGGCTCGAGGTCACGCGCCGCTGGCGCGCGACTTAGCGGCTCCTTCGCAACTGCGCCCAGCGTGCCAGCACCTGCTTCACCTGCGCGCGCGCCCGGGCGCACGCAGCGACCTGCGCCCCGGTGGGCGTCATCTCGGCATCCTGCATCGCCATCGCCGCGGCGAGCGCCGCGTTGCTCGCACTCTCGAGCGTTGGCGGCGGGGGCGCTCCAGGACGAGCCGGTCCCCGCGGACGGGGCCGTGGCGCGGCCGGAGCAAGCGACTCCACTTCTACCCGTAGCGTCCCTGAAAGGGACTCGACCAGCGCCCGCGCGTCGCGATACGCGACGCGCGTCCGAGCGGCCGCGTCGTACATCTCTCGGGTCAGCGCTGCGAGCTGCTGAAGTCCCGCGGCGGGCATCTTGACGCGCGGATCGAGGCGGAGGGTGAGTGGCTGCGTGTACGACTTCCCTTCCACCGTCAGGCGCACCGTGTACCGGCCGGGCGAGGCCCACGGCGCGGTCGGCGTGTGCTCGCTGCGCCGCGGCACCGCCCCGGTTGCTTCGACTTCGCCCGTGCGCGGGTTGTCGCCGATCGGCTGATAGCGCATGTCCCACGTGAAGCGATGCAGTCCTGCCCGAGTCGACAGCCGTGCCTGTGGCGCCGGCCAATAGAGCGGCAGCCCGCAATCAGGGGCGGACGGATTCTTCTGGCACAGCCGATTGTAGGCGACCGGATCGACGCCCGGATCGGGATCGATGACTGGATCATCGCTCGAGTACGAGCGAATCACGCGGCCGGACGGTTCAACGATCTCCAGCCGAAGCGGCCCTGAAAGGTCCGCGGCGAGTGCGTAGTCGATGATTGCACCGGCGGGTGGATTCTCGGCGGCCGGCAGCTCCGGCGGCCAAGGAGTCGGCTCGTTGGTGCCGAAGCGGACCCGCACGGCGGTGTTTGGCTTCACGAGATAGGTCTCGGCACTCCGAGATCTCGCTAGCTGCCGAATCGGGCTCAGGTCATCGAGAATCCAGAACCCACGCCCGTGGGTCCCGGCAATGAGGTCGGCGCACAAGCAGGTGCTGTCGTCCTTCACCTGAATGTCGCGCACCGAGATCGCGGGCATGTTCAGCCGCAGCGACTGCCAATTCGCCCCGTCGTCGAACGAGACCCAGACCTGTGCGTCGGTCGCCGCATACAGAAGCTCGCGCACGCGCGGATCTTCCCGAATCGAGTGGGCGACGGCGTTGGGCGCGATGCCGGTGTTGATCTCTGTCCAGGTGCGGCCGCCGTCGTGCGTCCGCCAAAAATGCGGATGCATATCGTCGATGCGCAGCGTGTTTGCGGCGGCGTACGCGGTCAGCGTATCGAAATGGCCTGCCTCGATGTTGAAAATCCGAGTCCACGGCTGAATCATGGCCGGGGTCACGTTCCTCCATGTCGTCCCGCCATTCAGCGTCACCTGGATGTTGCCGTCGTCGGTGCCCGCCCAGAGGACCGCTCCGCTCCGCGGCGAGGGCGACAGCGCGGTGATCGCGCCGCGCGGCGTCGGCGTCACGCTGCGTGCATATCGCCCGGCACTGGCGGGAATCGCCCAGGTCTGCCGCGCGAGGTCGGGACTGATCCGGGTCCAGGTATGCGCGTGATCGATCGACTTCCACACCACGTTGGACGTGTAGTACAGCACGCTCGGGTTCACTGGTGACCAGACGAGCGGCATCGTGCGCACATTGCGGCCGAAGCTGTCACCGCGCTGCACGACATCAGGACCGACCGGCGTCGTCTGGCCAGTGCGGCGGTCGTAGCGCGAGACGTTGGTGCGCGCGCTGCCGAACACGACATCGGGATCCCGGGGATCGGGCGCCCCCATGCCGTATTCCTGAATGTTCGCCGGGTGCCAGTCGTGGAACGTGATCTCGCCGTCGTCGGAGCGGCTCGCCACGCATAGTGAACCCGAGTCCTGTTGGCCGCTGCACACGCGATAGGGGAACGCGTTGTCCGCCGTCACGTGATAGACGGCCGCGGTGGGTTGCGTGTACCAGTTGCTCCACGACTCCCCACGATTGGACGAGATCACCGCGCCCTGGTCGGAGACGGCGAGAATCAGGTTGGGATCATCGGGATGGATCCAGATGCGCTGATAGTCATCCCCACCAGGCGATCCCCGCACCGCCGACCAGCTGCTCCCTGCATCCTCGGTGCGCCACATGACGATCGAGGCGCTGTAGATCACGTTTTCGTTCTTGGGATCGACGACGATCGGCGGGAGATCGCCGCCGCCGATGCGACCGAGCGGCCGCGGGTCGGCCGTCGCCGTCGTGGTGTCGCCGAGCGTGGCGGAAGATCCGGGGATGCGCGTGCGCAGTGTCCAGTGCGCGCCGCCATCGCTCGACTTGTAGAAGCCGACCGGCCCCGATCCGCCCGCGGGATTCACGGACGCCACCATCGCATAAATCACTTGTGGATTGCTGGGCGCGATCGCGATGTTCGCCTCGAGCACCGGCGGCAGGCCGTTCGTGAGCTGCGTCCAGTTCGTGCCGCCGTCGACGGATTTGTAGATCCCACCTGCCCCCGGCCACGTCGAGTCGGGGCCGAACGCGGCGTACTCGTAAAATGTCGACTGCTGCTGCCACAGCGCGGCGTACACCGTGTTCGCATTGCTCGGATCGATGCGCACTTCATTCGCGCTCGTGTACTCGTCCTTGTACAGCACCTTGTCGAACGTGCGCCCGCCATCGGTCGAGCGATACACCCCGCGCTCGGCGTTGGGCCCATACGGGTGGCCGAGTGCCGCGACGAACAGCCGATCGGGATTGGCCGGATCGACGTCGACGTACGCGATCATCTGCGTCTCGTCGAGGCCCAGATGCGTCCAGGTGTGGCCGGTGTCGTTGGACCGGTACATGCCGTTCCCCGTCGCGAGGTCGGGCCGGATGATGCCCGCGCCGCTCCCGACGTAGATGACGTTGGGCGCCGAGGGCGCGACGGCGATCGCACCGATCGAGCCAGTCGCTTGGCTGTCGAAGAGCGGTTCCCAGTTGTTGCCGTAGTCGCTCGAGCGCCACAGACCCCCGTTATCAAAGCCGATGTAGAAGACCGTGGGACGCCCCGGCGTCGCGGCGAGCGCGCGGGCGCGACCGGCGCGGAACGGGCCGATCGTGCGCCAGCGGACGGCGGTGCCGAGGTCGGGGGTTTGGGAAGGCGCGCGCGCGGGGAGGAGCGCGAGAACGCTGAGCACGACGATTGAAGTTCGCATGCGCGGATTATGCAGCGTCCGCGCGCGACGTGCTACTTCGGCCGCCCTACTCGCTGAGACGTTTCGGCGCGCCCGAGTTCGGTGCCGATTTCGACTGCGGGGGCGGTGGCGGCTCTTCAATCGCGTTGCCGGCATCCTGCAACCCGCGCTTGAACGCCTGAATGCCCTTGCCGATCGACGCCCCGATTTCCGGGATGCGCTTGGTGCCGAACATCAACGTGACGACGGCCACCAAAATCAGTATGTGCCAAATGCTGAGGTCTGCTAACACCTGTGCTCCGAAGACGATGAGTGTCTTCAGAATATAGCAGCCTCCGCGAGACGTCGTTGCGCCACCGTCGCATTTGGCAACCGTTCGATCCGCACGGTCGGGCGCTCGAATCCCGCGACGATCACGGTCGCTTCGAAGGGACCGGACGGGCGCTGCACCTGCACCCGGACCGTGTCGCCAAGTCGCACGGCTTGCAGATTCGCCCGAAGCTCGGACCAGGTGCGCACCGGCATGCCGTTGAGCCCGACCAGCCGGTCGCGGCTGTGCAGCCCCGCCCTGCCCCAGATGCTCGATGGATTGCTGATGACGAGTCGCAGTCCGCTGTCGGGCGAGGCCGGCTCGTACCCGTACATGCGCAGGTCGCGCTCCGGCTCACCGTTGTACATCGCGGGTCCCCGGGTCACGCGCGTCGTCAAACCCATGAGACCGAGGTCGCGGTCGAAATCGATGGCGGCGCCGTGGCGCACGTGGGCATCGAAGAATGGCGTGACGTCGCAGCCGCATACCGATTCGACAGCCTGCTCGATGACACGCCCGTCTAAGCGCTCAGTTCCCGACTGATCGAACAGCCGGCGCATCACATCATCCATCGATCGCTGACCGTTCGTGTTGCTGCGAATCACGATGTCGAGCATGGTGCCGATGAGCTCGCCGTGCAGATGGGTGCTGGCGCTGTAGTCGCCCAGCTCACCCGGCTGAACATTGTAAGCCACGCGACTGATCGACTCCGCGGAAAATCGGGCGTATGCGGGATTCGCGAGGTAGCTGCCGATGAGCCGCTCCAGATGTGCGGTGCGCGTTGAATCGCGGAGCGGAATGCCGGCCCGCCGCAGCAACAGATCGGCGTAGAACATCGTGAGCCCTTCGCTGAACCAGAGGCTCGAGACGGGCGGCTGGGTGCGGTAGTCGATGTCGTGATACTCGACCGGCCGGATCGCCATCAGGTTCCAGGTGTGGAAGAATTCGTGTGCAGTTTCCGGGATTACCGCGTTCGGATCGCGTGCCAGATCCGCGCTTTGCGCGCCGAGGGTAACGGAGTTGCGATGCTCGAGCCCGCCGCCGAAAGCGCCGTCCTCGAATTGGAATGTGTATTCGCGATACGGCGCCCGGCCGAACAATGCGAACGTCTGATGCACCATCCGCTCAATCCCGGAGACGAATGCGATCGTGTCGAACGGCGTCGCGTTGGGCAGCGGCCAGTACACGACGCGATGCGTCGCGCCGCCCTCCTGGAAGCGCCATTCCCGCAGACGGCCGACCAGAATGGGCGAGTCCACGAGCGTCTCCGCACTCGACGCCATGAACATGTGACGATTGGGTGTCGCGCCGAGCCCCGTGGCGACTGCCCAGCTGTCAGGCAGGTCGAGCATCACCGCAACCGGCAAGTCCTCGCCACCGAGCAAATACATGAACGCGTGCGGACCGCCGATCAATCCGCCAGTCGGCGTGAGGTAAGGGCGCCACGCCGCGCGTAATCCGGGCTCGGCCGGCGGGAGCGCGATGCGATAGTGCACGGTCACGGCGCCGCGCGGAGCCACGACCTGCCACACGCCGCTGTCTACGCGAGTGACCGTACCGCGGTCGACTGTGAAGTCACGCACGTAGCGCCAGTAGCGATCGTCGTACTCGGGATGCGCCGCCATCGCGAGGCGGATGGTGCCGGACGTCGTTCGGAGCCGGATCTCGACGGTCCACCCCGAGAGATCGGTGCTGTCGACGCGGAGCGTGTATTGGATCGAGGGTTTCAGCGCCGGATGAGCAGGCGCGAAGAGGGCGAGAACAAGGGCGAATAAGTTCATGGCTATAGGATGGCAATGGCCGCTGGTCCGTTTAAACGATGTAGGGGCGCAGCATGCTGCGCCCCTACCCATCTCCCTGACTATTTTCATCTCTCCATGCCTTCATTCGCCGGGGTTCCCACCCAACCCTACCTCGGGCGCAGTCGGCTGCGTCAGTTCGCCGCGGCCCACGGCTACCAGGACTTTGCCTCCCTGCACCGCTGGTCCATCGAAGATCTGGAGGGTTTCTGGCGCGCCGTAGATCGTGACCTCGGCCTCGTGTGGAAGAAGCCGTACGACCGCGTGCTCGATTCATCCCGAGGGATCCCATGGACCACCTGGTGGCTCGCCGGCCGGATGAACTTCGTCGCCTCGGCCCTGCGCCACGATCCGTCGCGCACGGCGATCATCTTCGAGGGCGAGGAGGGCACGACGCGGCGACTCACCTACGGCGAACTCGCCAGCGCCGTGCGGCGCTGCGCCGCCGGCCTCCGCGCACTCGGGCTCAAACCCGGCGACCGCGTGGGAATCTTCCTGCCGCTGACGCCCGAGTGCGCCATCGCCACGCTCGCCGTGGCCGCGATCGGCGCGATCTACACCCCCATCTTCTCGGGCTACGCGAGTGACGCGATCGCCGGCCGGCTGCGCGACTGCGATGCCAGCGTGCTCATCACGGCGGACGGCTTCCTGCGGCGCGGGCAGGTGATACAGATGAAGGAAACGGCGGACGCGGCCGTGGACGGCGCGCCGAGCGTCCGCCTCGTGATCGTCGTCCCGCGGTTGGGGCGAAACGTCCGACTGCGCGACCGCGAAGTCACCTGGGACTTCATGATGGCGCAGGGCGCAGACGAAAGTATTGCCGACACGTCAGCCGAAGATCCCTACATGCTCATCTACACCTCGGGCACGACGGGGCGGCCGAAAGGCGCCGTGCACGTGCACGGCGGCTTCCCCGTCAAAGCCGCCCAGGATCTCGCGCACGTGTTCGACCTGCAATCGGGCGACCTGCTCTGGTGGTTCACAGACATCGGCTGGATGATGGGTCCCTGGCTGATTGCCGGTGGGCTCATCAACGGCGCCACGATCCTGCTCTACGACGGCGCGCCCGACTTTCCGGACGCGGGCCGAGTGTGGTCGATCGTGGAGCGACAGCGCGTGACACACCTCGGCATTTCCCCGACGGCGATCCGCGGCCTGATGCGCGCCGGCGAGGAGCCGGTGCGCCGACACGATCGGTCGTCGCTCTTCGTCCTTGGCTCGACGGGCGAGCCGTGGAATCCGGAACCGTGGTGGTGGTACTTCGGCATCGTCGGAGACAAGCGAGCGCCCCTCATCAATTACTCGGGTGGCACCGAGTGCTCTGGCGGCATCCTCGGCTGCACAACGTGGACGCCGCTCAAACCCACGGCGTTTGCCTGTGCGGTCCCCGGAATCGCGGCCGACGTGGCGGACCCGCACGGCCATTCGCTGCGCGGCGCGGTGGGCGAGCTCGTCATCCGCCAGCCGTGGCCGGGGATGACGCGCGGATTCTGGCGCGATCCGGAGAAATACGTGGCCACGTACTGGAGCCGGTTTCCGAACGTCTGGGTGCACGGTGACTGGGCGCGCGTCGCCAGCGACGGCTTCTGGTACATCGAGGGCCGCAGCGACGACACGCTCAAGGTGGCGGGCAAGCGCGTCGGGCCCGCGGAAATCGAATCCGCAGCGACCGCGCATGCCGCGGTGCTCGAGGCGGCGGCGATCGGCGTGCCGCACGAGCTCAAGGGCGAGGCGATCGTCGTGTTCGTGGTGCTGCGTCCAGGTCACGACGCGACCGACGCGCTGGGGCGCGAGATTGGGGATTCCATCGCGAATAAGCTGGGCCGGCCGTTGCGCCCTGAGGCCGTGCGGTTCGTAGCGGATCTCCCGAAGACCCGCAACGCCAAGATTCTGCGCCGCGTGATTCGCAGCGCCTATCTGGGGCACATCGATCTGGGTGACTTGTCCGCGCTCGAGAATCCCATCGCGGTCGAGAGCATCAGGAACAGTCGGTGGTCCCATATTGTACCGTGACCCCGTCTCTGATTGCCCTCGTCATCGCGAACGCGCTCCCGCTCGTGGGCGTGCTGTTGCTCGGTTGGACCGTGTTCCCCCTGGTGCTCCTGTACTGGCTCGAAAACCTGGTGGTTGGCGGCTTCAACGTCGCCAAGCTGCTCCTCGCGCAACCCCGGCAGCCCGTGTACCGGTTGGGAAGGGTCTTTCTGATCCCATTCTTCGTGGTGCATTTCGGGGGTTTCACCTACATCCACGGCGTGCTGGTGGTGGCGCGCACCGGCCGAGCGGCGCAAGTTCGCACCGTCCGCACAGGAATCAGGTACTCAAATCGAACACGCGAGCGCTTGACTTTCCGTGTCCGTGTGGGGATACTTGGAGCCGAGCGAACAAGCCAGACCGATCGAGGACCTGGGACAGCGTCTCAGGTCCTTCTTCTTTAGGCCTCGCTCACCGGCGCCGGAATCACAGTACGCGGCGCACCGCATGGTGACGACGCGCGACGCCGGGAACAGTTTTTAGCACAGGAGTTTCATCAGATGGCACGTATCACAGGTACCGTGAAGTGGTTCAACGACGCGAAGGGGTTTGGTTTCATCACGCCCGAAAACGGCGAGAAGGACTGCTTCGTGCATCACACCGCAATTCAGGCGCAGGGCTTCAAGTCTCTCGCCGAAGGCGAGCGCGTCGAGTTCGAAGTCGTTCAGGGCCAAAAGGGCCCGGCGGCGCAGAACGTCGTCAAGCTCTCGTAACCACTGCGGTACAGCAGTAAGGCACGGCGCTCTCTCACGAGGGCGCCGTTGTTTTTTTCGTGCTAACGTAAGGACATGAGTTTTTGCGTTGCGTGCCTCAACATGGTCCTGGCGCTCATCCAGGCCCCGGCGATTCCCCTTCCCGAACACCCGCGTCCCGACTTCCAGCGCGCCCAATGGCTCAATCTCAACGGCCGCTGGCAATTCTGGTTCGACCAACAGGACTCTACCCGCGGCCGACGCGAGATCGTCGTGCCGTTTTCCTGGGGCGCGCCGCTCTCCGGCGTTCCCGACAGCGGCGACATCGGGTGGTATGCCCGCGATGTCACGGTGCCAGAGGCGTGGCGCGGGCGACGGATCTTCGTCGTGTTCGGGGCGTCGGACTGGCACACCACTGCGTGGCTCGATGACCAGAAGCTGGGCGAGCACCAGGGGGGCTACACCCCATTCTCCTTCGAGCTGAAACACGCGCGACTCGGCGCACGCCAGCGATTGCTCGTGCGCGTGGACGACACGCCGCACCCCTTCAAGCTCGAGGGAAAACAAGGCTACGGGAAAGCGCGGGGGATATGGCAGACCGTGTATCTCGAGGCGCGCGGGAGCGATCCCCTGGAGTTCGTCCATTTCACGCCGCATACCAACCTCGCTGGTGTCAGCGTCGACGTGCGGCTCCTGGACCCTGCCCCGCACGCGCTCACCTTGCGGATCGCGTTCACGAATCCCGCCGGCGGACCCGTCGTCAGCCACAGTATCCCACGGGGGGCGAGGACTGCCCATCTCGACATCCCGCTGCCCGGGGCGCGTCGCTGGTCGCTCGACGATCCTTATCTGCACGACGTCGATGCGCGCGTGAGCGGCGTGGGACTCGCCGAGGACCGCGTGAAAACCTATTTCGGCATGCGGACGATCAGCGTCGTGAACCTGCCGGGCACGCCCTACCGCTACGTCGCGCTCAACGGCACGCCCATTTATCTCCAGTT
This sequence comes from Gemmatimonadales bacterium, assembly GCA_036394755.1. Lineage (GTDB taxonomy): Bacteria > Gemmatimonadota > Gemmatimonadetes > Gemmatimonadales > GWC2-71-9 > 20CM-2-65-7. The sequence continues at coordinate 41,782 of DASWEL010000164.1, forward strand.
GGCGCTCGACCAGGCGTATCACCCGCAGGGCTACTACACGTTTCCATCGGACAGCGTGCTGCGCGACGAGATCCTGCGCGCGCGCCAAATCGGGCTGAACGGGCTCCGGGAGCACGTGAAGATCGAGGCGCCGCGCAAGCTCTACTGGGCCGATCGCCTGGGCGTGCTGATCATGGCCGACGTGCCGAACTGGTGGGGTCCGCCCGATTCCGCGGCGTTCCGCGAGCACGACACTGCGCTGCGCGGCATGATCGCACGCGACTACAATCATCCGGCAGTGTTCAGCTGGGTGCTGTTCAATGAGACCTGGGGTCTCGAGACCAAGGTCGATGGACACGATCGCTATCTGCCCGCGACCGAACGCCGCGTGGTGCGCGATTACCGCTTGGCCAAATCGCTCGATCCTACGCGACTCGTCGAAGACAACTCTGTGTGCTGCGGCAGCCGACATACCGAAACCGATCTCAACACCTGGCACGACTACCTGCCCGGCTGGCGTTGGGAGACCCGCGACGAGCTTGTCAGCGACAGCACCTTCCGCGGCTCGACCTGGAACTTCCGTCCCCCCTGGCGCCAAGCGGGTCAGCCGATGTGCAACTCGGAGTTCGGCAACGTGTGGGGCTACGAGGGCAGCACGGGCGACGTGGACTGGAGCTGGGACTACCACCGCGCCATCGACGCGTTTCGCCGCCACCCCGGGATCTGCGGCTGGCTGTACACCGAGCATCACGACGTCATCAACGAGTGGAACGGCTACTGGCGCTACGACCGATCGTGGAAGGAGACGGGATTCGGTGACATCGTGCCGGGGATGTCGCTGCGCGATCTGCACGCGTCGCTCTACATCGCGGTGGGCGATCCGGAGCTGAGCCGCACGGTTCGTCCGGGCGAGCGCGTGGACGTGCCGCTGTACGCGTCATTCCTGACCGGCAGCAAATCGTTCGGTGACTCGCTCACGTTGCGCGCCGAGTTGTATGGCTGGAATGCGCTCGGCGAGCGGCGCACGTGGGATACGTCCGTGACCCGCGTGCCGTACCGGCCGTGGATGTCGCAGGCGCTCGCGCCGCTCGCCGTGACCATGCCGAACGAGCCTGCCACCGTTGTGCTGGCAACGCGCCTCGTGGATGCGAAGGACTCGGTGCTGCAGCGCAACTTCACGACCTTTGTCGTCGAAGGCACGCCCGCCGACGATCCGAAGGTGCGAGTCGCGCGCGTGCCGGCAACCGCGGTGCGCGACGCGCACTGGACGATCAAACAGTGGACCGTACTCGGCGATCGCAAGCTGAACGGGGCGGGCAGCGGGTTTTTCGAATACGAGATCCCCTGGCCGGCCGGGCTCGACGTGAACGACGTCGCAAGCGCGACATTTCTGGTCGAGGCGTCCGCCAAGCGACTGAATGGCAAGGATCGCGATTCGACGATATCGGACAACGGCGACTACATGCGCGGCGGTGGCTTCCACGATCCGAGCCGCAACCCGAACAGCTATCCGATGACAGGAGCCACCAAGTTCCGCAGCGCAGTCACGGTCCGCGTGAACAGCCAGCCCGCGGGGCGCTTGGAGCTGCCCGACGATCCCGCCGATTCACGCGGCATCCTGAGCTGGCACGCGCAGCCGCATGACGGACATCTTTACGAGGCCGGATCGTACGGAGAGCTGCTCCGCGTACCGATTCCCGCGGCGGCGATCCGCGAGGGAGCCCGCACTGGAACGTTAGTCGTCAGGTTGGAGGTCGATCCGGCGCTTCCGGGAGGACTCGCGATCTATGGCGCACATTTCGGCCGGTATCCGATTGATCCATCGGTGGTCTTTGCGCTGCGAGACACGATGAAGCACTCGCCCTTCGGACAGCTTCCCGATGGTCGGACAGTAGAAAAGTTCACGCTCACAAATGCGCACGGCATCGAAGTGCAGGTGATCACGTACGGCGGCATCATCACGTCGATCCGCACTCCGGACCGCTCCGGACGGCTCGACGACATCGTGCTCGGCTTCGACAGCCTCGCGGGCTACCTCAAAAACGTGCCGTACTTCGGCGCGATCGTCGGCCGGTACGCCAATCGCATCCGGAATGCGCAGTTCACCCTCGACGGCACGACGTACCACCTCGCCAGGAACATCGGAGAGAACACGCTGCATGGGGGGGTGCGCGGATTCGACAAGGTCCTGTGGACCGCTGAGCCGTTCCAGACCGACAGCGGCGCCGGTGTCACGCTGCAGTACACAAGCAAGGACGGTGAAGAGGGCTACCCCGGTACGCTCGTCACGCGCGTGACTTACACCCTGACGCCGGGCGATGAGCTCGTCGTGGACTATGAGGCCACAACCGATAAGGCCACCCCGCTGAATCTCTCGCAGCACACGTATTGGAACCTGCACGGCACGACGGGCGGCACCATCCTCGATCACGTCTTGACGCTCGACGCGTCGGCATTCACGCCCGTTGACTCGGCCGTAATTCCCACGGGCGAGATCGCGCCCGTGGCGGGAACGCCGCTGGACTTTCGGATTGCGACGCGGATCGGCGATCGGATCGGCCAGGACAACGAGCAGTTACGGTTTGGCCGGGGATACGATCACAACTGGGTGCTCGACCGACCAGTCGGATCCGGTCTAGTGCACGCCGCGCGTGTGCTGGACCCGACGAGCGGGCGAACACTCGACGTCAGCACGACCGAGCCCGGTGTGCAGTTCTACGCAGGCAACTTCCTGGACGGCACTATTAAAGGAAAGGGCGGACGCGTGTACGCGCACCGCTCGGGACTCTGCCTCGAGACACAGCATTTTCCCGACTCGCCGAATCACGCGAACTTCCCCTCCACGATCCTGCGGCCGGGCGCGACGTATCGTTCGCGTACGGTGTTCACGTTCAGCGTAAGTCGATGAGAGACCCTCCGAGGACCGAGATGACCCCGACTGATCCGTCGAACCCCCTCTCGCGCCGCGAATTCGCGGAGCTCGCCTCCCTGACCGTCGCTGGCGTCGTGCTGCCCCGCGCCGGGCGAGCGCACCCGCGTCCGCCCCAAGCGTTCGCGCTCGAGGAAACCACGATCACCCAGCTCCAGGACGGCATGAAAGCCGGACGCCTCACGGCACGCGGCGTCACCCAGGCCTACCTGGACCGCATCGCGGCGCTCGATCGCCAGGGTCCCACGCTGCGCGCGGTGCTCGAGACGAATCCGGACGCGCTCGCGACCGCGGAGGCGCTGGACGGCGAGCGGAGTCGCGGCAAGGTACGCGGTCCCCTCCACGGCATCCCGGTCATCATCAAGGACAACATCGACACACACGACAAAATGCAGACGACCGCCGGCTCCCTCGCCCTCGAGGGCAACTTCGCGGCGCGCGATGCGTCCATCGTTGAAAGATTGCGCGCTGCGGGCGCCGTGATCCTCGCCAAGGCGAATCTCTCGGAGTGGGCCAACTTCCGGTCCAGCCGCTCGTCGAGCGGGTGGAGTGGGCGCGGCCGCCAATGTCGCAACCCCTACGTGCTGGATCGCACGCCATCGGGCTCGAGCGCCGGCTCGGCGGTGTCGGTGAGCGCCAATCTCTGCGCGGTCGCCGTGGGCACCGAAACGGACGGGTCGATCATCAGCCCCGCGAACACCTGCGGCATCGTCGGCTTGAAACCGACGGTGGGCCTGGTGAGCCGCGCGGGGATCATCCCGATCGCACACAGCCAGGACACCGCGGGACCGATGGCTCGCACCGTGGCCGACGCCGCCGCGCTGCTCACGGCGCTCGCGGGCGTGGACCCGCGCGATCCGGCGACGGCGGACGCTCAAGGCCATGTCGCCAAGGACTACACCGCGTTTCTCGATGCGAGCGGATTGAAGAGCGCACGCATCGGTGTCCAGGCGCGCACCGGCAACAATCCGATCGTGGACACGGTGCTGGAGCAGGCGATCGCGGTCCTGAAGGCCCAGGGCGCCGAAGTCGTGGATCCCGCCCCCATCGAAACGGCCGGCCAGCTGGGCAACAACGAGCGCGACGTGCTGCAGTACGAATTCAAGACGGATCTGAACGCCTACCTCGCCACGATGCCAGCGACCGTAAAGCCGCGCACCCTCGCGGACCTGATCACGTTCAACGCGGCAAACGAGGACCGCGAGATGCCGTACTTCGGGCAGGAGACGTTCATCGCCGCGCAGGCCCGGGGGCCGCTCACCGATCAGGCCTACCTCGACGCGCGTGCCAAGTGCATCGAGCTGACCCGCACCAAGGGTATCGACGCGACGATGGACAAGTACAAGCTCGACGCGATGCTCGGGCCCTCGGGCGGCATCGCGTCACTCGTCGACCTCGCGGGGGGCGGGGGGGGTGGGGGCGGCGCAGGCAGCTCGCAGTTCCCCGCGGTCTCCGGATACCCGCACATCACCGTACCGGCGGGTTTCCACTTTGGCCTGCCGGTCGGCGTCTCCTTCTACGGGCGCGCCTGGAGCGAGCCGGTGTTGCTGCGGCTGGCGTACGCCTTCGAGCGGGCGACCAAGGCGCGCCGGGCACCCGGCTTCACGCCGACGCTGGCCCTGAGCTAGCGCGCTCGCGCCACCTCGTACAGATACTCCACGTATGAGCGCGTGCCGCCGTCGATGCCCTGCACCTTGGAGTTCGTCGACTCGATGACGTAATACTCATCCGGTGCGTGCGCGCCACTGCCGTGGCCGAGGCCGAAGTGCCCGGCCGCGAGCTTGAGGGGCTCGCCCGTGAAGACGTAGCCGGGCCAGGATCCCGCATTGCGCGGCAGCAGAATCGGCTCGACGCGCGAGCGGCGATACACCGTTTCCTCCACGCGAATCAACATCGCGTCGCGGGGCGTGCTCGTGGGATCGTAGCCACCCGTCATGTTGACCTCGATGTCGCCGAAGCCGCGTTTGGCGAGGTGCGCCTTGAGCGCCGCGAGGGCCTCGGCCGCAGTCATATCGGGCACGAGCCGCAGATCGAGCTTCGCCACGGCGCGGTGCGGCAGAATCGTCTTGCCGCCAGGGCCCGTGTAGCCACCGACCAGCCCTTCGATGTTGACGGTCGGTCGCGACATCAATCGCTCGAGCGCTTCGACCCAGCTGACGTCACCAACCCAGTGTTGGACGCCGAGCAGCCGCTTGGCCGCGTTCTCGTCCATGCGCGCGGCGGCCGCGGCGATCATCGCCTTCTCGTCCGCCGAGAGCGGCCGCGCCTTGTCGGCGAAGTTGTCGATCGCGGGGTCGTTGCCGTCTGCGGAGACCAGCGTCGTGAGGGCCTGCACCAGATGCCACGCCGGACTGTCGACGCGCGCCTTGTTGCTCGAGTGAATGTCGGCGCGCGGTCCCCTCCCCCATTTCTCACCGCTCGCGACCAGCTCGACTTCGATCACGCCCTTGGCGCCGAGCGTCATCGTGACCTCACCATCGAGCCCCTGTGACGCCGAGGGCATGAAGATGCCGACCGATTTCTGCAGCGCCGCCAGCACCTCGGGACGCCGCACGATCTGGGGGAAATGCGGTGACCCGATCTCCTCTTCGCCCTCGGCGACGAGCACGAGATTGACGGGCAGCTTGCGGCCCCCCCCCGCGGCGCGGATCGCGTGCAGCGCGGCGAGGAACGTGGCCTCCGGACCCTTCTGGTTCACCGCGCCACGCCCCATGACGACCTTGCCCAGTCCCGGCTTGTCCACCAGCGCGGCGTCCCACGGCGGCGATGACCACTCCGCCGGGTCGACCTGTTTCACGTCGTACATGAAGTAGAGGCCGAGTGTCTTGGGCGCGCCCGCGTCGAGCGTCGCGAAGATGCCGGGCTGGCCATCGCTGGGGATTTTCGTCACCTGCTGGAAGCCCGCGTCGCGCAACATCTGCATCGTCAGGTCGCATCCCTCGTTCATGCCGCGGTTCTCCGCGGCGATCGACGGCTGCCGAATCCACTGTTGGAGCCGCTGCACCGCTTCGTCGTGGCGGCGCTCGATCTGTGCATAGATGGGGGCGAGATCGGACTGTTGAGTTCGAATAAAGGGCGGCAACGTCACGGCCGCGGCGGCCGCGGTTGCGTTCTGAAGAAAGGCACGGCGGTCGATGCTCATAGCTCCTCGAGGTTGGTCTTGCGCCAGCAATTCTGGCTGCTAGCGTTCGAGGTGCGCTAGGGGCGCCCGACAAGGCTTCGTATGTTTCCCAATCCGCAGGACGCACTGCCGCTTCCGCCCCGTCCCAACCTCGAGCAGTACCGCAAGCTCGCCAAGGACTTGGTCAAGGCCTGTCAGTCCGGCTCTATTGCGGCCTGGGCCGATCGCTGGATGGCATCGCTGCTCACAAGCTCGGAGCGGAAGAGTGTCGATCGCGCCGCAACGGAGGTCGAGGAGTTCGCGGTTAAGGCTCTAACGCGCGCCGAACGCTGCGTGCTAGCCGACGCGCAATTCGTGCTCGCGCGCTCGCAC
>DASWEL010000165.1:0-10823 GCA_036394755.1 Gemmatimonadales bacterium
GTCGCCGCGGCACCTGATCGCGCTCATCAGCCAGATGCGCCAGCGGCACGCCAAGGTCGTCCTCGTCGAGAGCTGGTACCCCACCGACACGGCAGCCGCGGTGGCCCGCGCGGCCGGCGCCCGGGTGCTGGTGCTGCCGCAAAGCCCGGGCGCTGTGAAGGGCACAGACACCTACATCGCGCACCTGGACTTCCTGGTCACGTCTCTCGCGCGCGCGCTTGCGGAATGAGCGGCGCGCTCCCGAGGGCGCCGACGAGCACCCCGCCGTTAGCCGTTCGGAAGACTCTCCTCTTGGTGTTGCCGAATGCCACGAAGTACGACTACGCGTGCAGCGTGTGCGGCACTCAGGTCGGCGGCAAGACTGATTCTGATCGCAGCGAGTTCCGCCGTATCGTATCCGCTTCACGGAAACCACTGCCAAGCAGTCCTGATCGCCAGTTGTTCCGTTCGCCGCACTGACCACCTCACTCAAAATGCTCGCGGCACGACACTGAAATGCGCGTTTGAAGCCTCTAGGCCCAATATCCCCCTATATACCCCCCCTATCCTGTCACCCTATCCCGACCCTATCGACGACCCTATCCTGTACGCGAATGCGCGTGGAGATCCTGGTTCCGGTCTAGAAGGCGCCTATCCTTTGCCCCGATCCCTCGCCCTGTACGTCTTAAGCGGCGGGGCTGCTCGGTTTGAAAAGATTTCCAACGTAGTTCTCCGGGATGCGTTTGTCTTATGAAGAGGCGGTTGTGTTCCCGGCCGCAAGGCCTATACTCGGCGGGTCTTCTGGGGGTCGGATTTCGTTGAAGAAACAATTCCCTCGTCGTACGATCCCGCGTGTCTCGCGAGGCGATACCTCCGCGCAGTCTTCGTCTGCCCGCGATGAATTCCTCGTCGTAGGTATCGGCGCGTCGGCCGGTGGTCTCGAGGCAGTAACGCAGTTCCTCCGGAGTCTGCCGCCGGACCCAGGTATGGCGTTTGTTTTCGTTATCCATCTCGATCCGACACATCCGAGTCGGATAAGTGAAATCCTTCAGCGGACTGCGCCGATACCCGTCACCGAGGCCGTTGATGGCGAAAAGATCGAGCGTGACCGGCTCTACGTCATCCCGCCAAACACGACCCTGACCGTCAAGGGTGGTGCCGTGCGGCTCGTACCGCGAGCGCGCACCCGCGACGTGCACCTGCCGGTTGACGCCCTCCTTCAGTCGCTGGCGAGTGACTATAAAGAGCGCGCGGTGGGCGTGATTCTTTCGGGGACCGGCTCGGATGGTTCGCTCGGCGTACGCGGGATAAAAGCAGACGCCGGATTTACTTTCGCGCAAGACGAAGAGTCAGCGGCCCAGAGTGGGATGCCGCTGAACGCCGTTGATACAGGATGCATCGACGTTGTCGGGTCTCCCAGCGAGATCATACGCGAGTTGATGACCCTCAAAGGATACTGGCCGCCCCGCGACCTCGTGAGCGAAGATCATAAAGACCCTCCGCGTGCCGGCGACAAAGCCGCCACCGATAATGCGTTGCATCCCGCGTTTGCGGCGATCTTCAGGCTACTGCGAGAGACCGGTGATGTAGACTTCAGTCTCTACAAGTCGCCCACAGTCGGGCGGCGCGTCTCAAGGCGTATGGCGCTCGCCAGAGTCGAGTCCCTCGAGGATTATTCGCAGTACCTTCAGTCGCATCCGGCTGAAATCGAAGCTCTGAAGACTGACTTGCTGATTAACGTCACCGCTTTCTTCCGTGATCCCGGAGTCTTCGATGTGCTCGCGAAGACGGTGTTCCCCGCGCTCCTCAAGGAACACCGCACTCCCGACAATCCGCTCCGGATTTGGATACCGGGCTGCGCGACCGGCGAGGAAGTGTATTCGATCGCGATCACGTTGCTTGAGTGCTGCGGTGATCGGGCCGCCGAAATACCGATCCAGATCTTTGGCACGGATGTGAGCGAGGCCGTCATCGCGCGCGCACGGAGCGGTCTCTACGCGGAGAACATCACGTCCGCCGTATCCTCCGCGCGATTGCGGCGATTCTTTACGAAAGTTGACTGCGGCTACCAGGTCCACAAACCCGTGCGCGAACTATGCATTTTCGCGCGGCAGAATCTCGCCAAGGACGCGCCGTTTTCGAAGCTCGACCTCGTGAGCTGTCGCAACGTTCTGATCTACATGACGCCGCCCCTGCAAAGCAGAATCATGCGCGCGTTCCATTTCGCACTCAGGCCCGGGGGGGTCCTCATTCTTGGCTCCGCCGAAACGGTCACGGGATACGCCGATCTCTTCACCGTCAGCGAGCGAGACCATCACATCTTCCTCAGAAAACCAGGCTCCGCGAATACCGAATTCAAGGTCAGTCTCCCAGAGCGCGGCCCCGGCCCAGCAGTTTTCGAGGCGCCTCCTCGCACGCTATCTGTCCCGCCTCGCGACGCCTATAGAGAGATCGACCGGCTCCTGCTCGATAAGTACGCGCCGTCGGGGGTCGTCCTGAATGAGACGATGGACATCGTGCAGTTCCGTGGGGACGCAAGCCCTTATCTGGCGCCCGCGCCAGGCCACGCGAGCTTGAACATCGCCAAAATGGCGCGATCCGGCTTGTCGGTCATCCTGCCCGACTTGATTCGCGATGCACGCCGCCGCAATACAACCGTGACGCGGCCCAACGTTCGGTTCGACGCCGACGGTCGTGCCATGGCCGTGGATATCGAGGTGACGCCCATCGCGCTTACTCTGGGTGACCGGCACTTCCTCGTCGTCTTCCGCGCCCCGCAGGCTACCCCGGCCACGGGACAGCACGCTCACCGTCGCGGCCAGCAGCGGCGGCGGCGCCCGAGCGCCGAAGCTTCGCAGCTCAGCGAAGAGTTGGCGGCGACGAAACGACACCTTCGTTCGGTGGTCGAGGACCAAGAGGCGACGAATGAGGAGCTGAAGTCGGCGAACGAAGAGATTATCGCGAGCAACGAAGAACTCCAGTCGACGAACGAAGAGCTCGAGACTGCAAAGGAGGAGTTGCAGTCGGGCAATGAGGAGCTCACTACCGTCAACGAGCAATTGCAGCAACACAATTCGGAATTGTCGTTGCTGAACAACGACCTCGGGAACATCCTCAGCAGTGTCAACATCCCGATCGTGCTCGTCGACCACGATCTCCTCATCCGTCGGGTGACGCCTGGGGCCGGGCGCCGCTTCAACATCCTGCCCACCGACATCGGCCGCCCGCTCGCCAACGTTCGCGTCGCCGCCGATGGCCTGGAGCAACTGGATGCTGTCGTGCAGGACGTGATCAACACGGTCACGCCACGTGACCTCTCCGTGCGCGGTGACGACGGTCGCCGCTACTCGTTGCGCATTCGTCCCTACCGGACGACCGAGAACCGGATCGAAGGCGCTCTGCTTGCGCTCGTAGATGTGGAGGAGCTGGAGAAGACGACGGCGGCCCGCGACTATGCGCGCGCCATCGTCGATACTGTGCGAGAGCCGCTTATCGTCCTCGACGGCGACCTGCGAGTGCAGGAAGCCAACACCGCCTTCTACAATACGTTCCACCTGCTGCCCGCCGAGACCGAAGGCCGGTTCTTCTATGAACTGAGCGATCGTGAGTGGGATCTTCCGGCCCTCCGGCGCGTTCTGGAGGATGTGCTCCCACGCAAGGAACGGGTGACCGATGTCGAGGTTGAGCACGACTTCCGCAGCATCGGGCCGCGCGTCATGCTGCTCAACGCCAGCGCTATTCCCGGCCCGCGCGGCCTCATTCTTCTGGCGATCGAGGACGTGACCGTGAAGCGACTGGAGGCCCGCGGCGTCGGCGCGGCGCACCTACGCGCGCTGGAGCTCGAGCGGCTGGCCCGTGAGGAGGCCGAGGCAGCCAGCCGCGCCAAAGACACCTTCCTCGCCACGCTCTCTCATGAGCTTCGCACGCCGCTGACGTCCATGGTGGCGTGGGTCCGCATGCTGCGGTCGGGCCGACTCGATGAGAAGGCCACGGCCCGAGCGCTCGAATCACTCGAACGCAACACGCGAACGCAGACTGAACTTATCGAGGATCTGCTCGATGTCTCGCGCATCACCAGCGGAAAGGTCGGCCTCAGTCTCCTGCCACTGGACGTTGGGCCGGTGGTTGAGACCGCCATCGACGGCCTCCGCCCAGCCGCGGAGCCCAAATCCATACAGCTCGACGTTCAACTTGATGCCGCACCGGGCCCCGTGCTCGGCGACCGGCGTCGGCTGCAGCAGATCGTGTGGAACCTCTTATCAAATGCCATCAAATTCACGCCGCCTGGTGGACGCGTCGACGTGAGGCTGGAATGGGCCGACTATCGGGCGCGGTTGACTGTCCGCGATACGGGCATCGGCATGAAGGCGGACCTTCTGCCGCGAATCTTCGACCGATTTCGTCAGGCCGACGAAAGCAAGAGCCGGAGTTTCGGCGGCCTCGGTCTCGGGCTCGCGATCGTCCGTCACCTCGTGGAATTGCATGGCGGCACCGTTACGGCGGATAGCGAGGGAGAGGGCCAAGGCTCAGCATTCCGCGTGGAACTCCCATTTAGCGCTGTATCGACAGTTCCAGCCGGCGGTGGGGTTCAAACCGCGCTCATCGGGGAGATGCACGCTGAAGCAACTGCCCTTGAAGGGGTCCGGATTTTACTGGTGGAGGACGACCCGGAGTCGCGCGATGTGTTGACTGCGGTGCTGCGGCTCCATGGTGCGACCGTCTCCGCCGTGGGCTCGAGCAAGGAGGCCTTGAAGGCGCTCGGCGACCAATGCCCGGATGTCTTGATCTCTGATATTGCGATGCCTGGGGGAGACGGCTATGAACTAATGCGGGCGATCCGGACGCTGCCGGCCGAAGGCGGGGGGCAAGTCCCGGCGATTGCGCTCAGCGCGTACGTACGGGTCGACGACTCACGTGAGTCGATCGCCGCCGGATTTTCCGTACACCTGCCCAAGCCCATCGATCCCGGCGTGCTCGTGCACACGGTGGCGCAGCTTCGCACGCCTGCGTAGCGTTGTTATGGCCGTTATGCCGGCGTAGGCAGGGGGCAGGCGCCGTTCTCGTCCGCGACCCTAGTTCTGAACGTTACCGATGACGCTCTGGCCCCTGTCTCTGAGGCGGTCCTAGAAGGCCTTCAAAATATGAGGTGTCGTCGTCAATCTCGGGCGCCTCCGCGCGGCGGCCGGCGCAGCCAGGCGACGATCAGTACCAAGGCGATGGTGATGGCACCTGCCGCGATCGCCGTACCGAAAACAAGTAGCGTCCCCACTTCGATGTTTCCCGAGGACCTCAGCGTTGTTAATGGGTCGGTTTGGAGGTCAGGGTGGCGCGCCGACCGGGCTCGCCGCAGGCAACCAGCAAGCCCGGTCGTGGGAATCGCCCGTTACATGCTGCCGATGGTGCCGCAGAAGACGTACGTGGAGACTTCCTGGGGCGATTTGTGGCCGTTGATCGCGTAACCGCCCTTCTCCAGACTGTCCAGCGACGCGTTGACCGTCGTTTCGGACTTGCCGTTGACGAGCGGCGAGAGTGGATACGTGGGCTTGGGATCGAGTTTGTCGCAGGTGCCCTTGTGAATGTGCACCGGCTGGGGACCACCGGACGGCGCACCTTTGACTTCGAGGACGACCTTGGTCTGGTTGTCGCCAGCCTTGGTCAGGGTGGCCGCTCCCGACTCGCCGGAGTTGTTCTGGGGCGCGAGCTTGGCGGTGGCGGAGTCGGCGGCCAGCGCAAAGGACGCCCCGAACAGGAGCAGGCTGAGCGTGACAGCGAAGACCCTTTCAACGAAAGCCATTGAGTAACCTCCACGTGGAAAATTGGGCGGAACGCCAGCTAAACGTTACACGACGCCCAAAGGTTCCTTACCGGCGCGTGAGCAGAAATGCAACGAGGTCCTCCAACTGCGCCGGTGTCAGGGTTTGGCCGAAGGTCTTGGGCATCACGCTCTGGCCGTCGGCGTGGCGATAGGCTGGGCCGGGCACGATATAGGCGTTCGGATCGACGATCGATTCGCGGATGTAGCCGGCGGCGTCCTTGGCGCGCCCGTGGTAGTCGGGCCGGCGGACGATGCGCGCAGCCTCGGTGGCGATGTTGCCGAGGTTGGGACAGATCGCGCCGCCCGGCCACGGACGGCTGATGTCGTGGCAGGAAGCGCACGGCAGCGTCTCGTAGAGCTTGGCGCCGCGGGGCGCATTGCCGCTCGCCGCCACGGCCCGACGCCGCCACGGCTCGCTGACGTGGGCGCCCGTGAGTACGAACGCGATCGCGAACACCGCGAGGCCTGCGAAACCGATCCGTCGGCGCGGTTCCATGCCCTGCAGTTTCCCATTGCCCTATCTCGTCTGGAACTGTTCCGCTAAACGACCGGGCGCGAGCGCGCCGAGCGAAAGCCCGATGCCCCATAGCCACGCGGTGACGACGAAGGCGCCACACCTTGGTTTGACGGCGACGAGGGCCGCCGCCACGATTTCGACGACACCAACGACGAGCGTGAACGTATGAGCGGCGACCGGGAGCATGCGGACGATGGCCGGCGCGAGATACTGGTCCCAGTTCGTGAGCAGATGGAAACACTTGTCGGCACCGGCGATCAGCGGCGCCGCGATGAACCCGACGTAGAGGATGAGATACGCCTGGTAGTCGAGAACCCTGGCTCGGTCTCGCTCCCGACACGCGGCTGGCCTGATCACCGTCACGCCGTCCGTAGCCCTGCGCACGGCGAAAAGTCGTTCCACAAGTTACTGTCGCGCGAGGATGAGGCGCCGACCTCTCGACAAACAGCGAGCCACCGAAGCCGCCAGCGCCAATCCCGGTTTATAGACCATCGGTCGCCCTCCCGGCGGCGCTTGACGTGGGCCGCCGGAGGCACAATCATGGCGCCCGGCGGGGAGCACGGGGTGACGACGGCCAAAGGCGTGTGGAGTTCCTACGCGGAACGAGGGAGGAAGCGATGAGGCAATATTTCGGACTGGGACTGGGAATTATCGTGGGTGCTGTGATTGGAGCTGCTGCGGTTTCTGGGCTGCATGCTCAGACCAAACCGCCACTTTTTCTTATCACTGAAATCGATGTGACGAACCCCGAGGCTTATGGAAAAGAGTTCGCCCCGAAGGCTCAGGCCACGATCAAAGCGGCTGGTGCTCGCTTTCTCCTCATAGGAGGAACCGCCGGAGCTGGAGCGAAACCGATCACTGCAATTTCAGGGACTCCGCCAAAGCGTGTCACGGTTCAAGTCTGGGATAGCCTTGAAGCAATGAACAAGTGGTACAACGGCGCGGACTACCAGGCGGCGCTCAAAATCGGCGAACAATATGCGACGTTCCGCAGATATGCCGTTGAGGGTCAATAGAACTACCGTCGCTATTTCGTGCGTCAGGGAGAGCCTCCTCATCGACGGCCAGTTCATGGCGATATCGAAATATTTCACGTACCCCGATTGGGCCATGGAGTTCGTTCGCATCGCCTGCAGCAAGCACGCGATGGTTCGCTCCTATCGCACGCCCACCAGATTGTCTCGGTGGCCGCTACGACAGCGCTGACGACGTCGTGTTCATCCCCGGGAGGGTGAAGTGAAACGTGGTGCCGTGCGTCGGGTTCGGGGTTGCCCACAATCGCCCCCCGTGCCTTTCGATGATCGAGCGGCTGATCGACAACCCCATGCCCATACCACCCGGCTTCGTGGTGAAGAATGCGTCGAAGAGCCGAGCGGCCTTGGTGACGTCGATCCCGACCCCGGCGTCCTCCACGGCCACCAGCACCTCGTCATCCGTGTGAGCGCGAGATCGGATCACGAGTTCGCGTGGCCGGTCCGTGACGGGCGCCAGCGCCTCGACGCCGTTGATGACGAGGTTGATGATGACCTGCTGGAGCTGCACGCGATCGCCGAGAACGTGCGGCAAGGCGGCTGCCAGCTCCACGCGCAACGACACCTGATGGTGGCGCGCCTCGGCGAGGATCAGCGGAACCACGCCCCGGATGACGTCGTTGAGGTCCAGCGGTGCCCGGCACGGATCGGTTTTCCTCGCGAGCTGGCGAATGCGATGGATGACGTCACCCGCCCGATGGGCATCCGCCACGATCGCGCCCAGCGCGTCGCGGACCTCTTCCAGGTCGGGAGTCGACGCCATCAGCCGGTTGAGGGATGCGTTGGCGTCCGCGACGATTGCGGCCAACGGCTGATTGGTCTCGTGAGCGATCGACGCGACGAGCTCGCCCAGCGTCGTCACGCGACTGACGTGCGCGAGCTCTGCCTGCGTCTGGTGCAGCGCCTCCTCCGCCCGCTTGCGTTCGGTCACGTCCATCACCGCCCCCACGAATTCCAGCTCGCCCGATTCGGTCTTCTCCAGAGCATCGGCCACGACGTGGAGATATCGGACCGAGCCATCGGGCAACAACAATCGATGCTCACAGTCGAAGTCCGTTCTCTTCTGTCGAGCCTGATCGATCACGTGCTGGACGAACGCGCGGTCTTGCGGATGAGTCCGCTCGAGGATGAGTTCCACCGTCGGGACACTGGCCCGGTCGCATTGGAAGATGCGGAACGTCTCGTCCGACCAGTAGATCGTGCCGCTCGAAACATGCCAGCCAAAACTACCCGTCCGACTCAAGGGCTGAGCGGCCGTCACGTAGGCCGCGCTGCGCCGGAGCTCCTCTTCCGCGCGCTTGCGCCGGGTGATGTCGGTGACAAAGCCCTCGGCGAAGAGGAACTGGCCGCTGTCGTCGTGGACGGGCCGCCCACTCGTCAACACCCAGATGCGTTGCCCGTCCTTGCGATAGAACTCGCACTCGCGCCCCTCGATGGCGGTTCCTCGAACATAGGCCAAGAGCAGCGCGTCTCGCTCCTGGGGGCGAACATAGAGTTGCCGTCCGATATCGGTCACGCTCGCCATCAGCTCCTCCGGCGACGCGTAGCCCAGGACGCGGGCCATGGCCGGATTCGCGCTCAGGACACGGCCGTCGCGCGACACTCGCCACATCCCTTCGAGGGCGTTCTCGTAGATTCCTCGGTAATTCTCCTCGCTTCGCCGGAGCCCTTCGACGGTCGCCTTGAGCCGGTCCGTCATGACGTTGAAGGCGTTGGCCAGCGCCCCAATCTCGTCACGCGCTCGAACGATGACCTTGCCTTCGAAGTGTCCCTCGGCCACTCGCCGTGCCGCGGCCATCAGCCGAACGATCGGGCCGGTCAAGAGTTGAGCGCCACCGATCGCCGCCACCGCGACGGCGCCGGCGATCAGCACTGCCAGCAGAACCGTGTCTCGCGTCTGTGCGCGGATGGGCGCAAGGAACACGTCCTGCGGCTGAAGGAAGACCACCGTCCATGGCTGCGTCGTCATGTTGCTGACCGCTGTGTGCCAAGGGCTCTCGTCCTTCGAAAGGCGCACGGTGAAGTACGGCACCGGGCGGCCGGCGTTCGCAAGAGCGTCGGCCAGCCCGGGGGGTCGTCTCGATTCGAACATGCCCTCGCCTGGCTGCCAGGGCGACTGATGGCCATCGGCCAGCACCAACCCGTCGTCACCCAGGACGATCGCGAACGACTCGGGGCCGACCAGCCGATTGTTTTCGACGATCATGTACTGCAAGACCGCGGCGCTGTACCGCTCGCGCAGCACCCCAACGGGCTTCCCGTCGGGCGCCTTCACCGGGCTGCTGAAGGTCAGATATGGCTTGCCGTCGCTCGCCGAGAACTCGAGCCCCGACGCGTGCGGCAGCCCCGTCTCCAGCGCGCCCCGGAAATGCCGCGTGGCGGACTCGTCGAGACCGATGTTCGAGGGCTGAGTGTCGAGGACGATTCGACCATGGAGATCGAGCACCGCGACCGACGAAGTGAACACCGAGTTCTTCTCCGCGAATGCCTCGAGCATGTCGACGACGTCTTCTTCCTTCGCCGGTGCCCGTGCGCGCGCGGGACGGCTCAGGTATTCGGCGAGCGCCGGCATTTTCGCCTCGGTGCCGACCACGTTGGCCGTGGCGGCCATGAAGGTGTCCAGACGAAGCGCCGTCTGCGAGGCCGCCGCAAAGAGCGATTGATAGGCAGAGCGTGTCAGGGCGCTGCGTGTGACTTCGGAGTCGCGATAGGCAATGAGCGACAACGGGCAGAGCGAGACCGCCAGGAACGCGAGCAGCACTTTGGTCCGCAGACGAACCGTCAATGGGGGACTCGTCACCTATTTCGATCGACGCGCGTCTCGCCGGACAGCCGCGTCGGCGTGCTTCGCCATGGTGTCGAGCGTCGCTCGAATACCCTGCTGGCCCGTGATCATCTTCCCCAGTTCGATCGCAAAGCGGTCCACGAGGCTCGGCCACACCGGCAGGTGCGGCTCGGTGCCCATGCGGTTGTTGATGGCGTCAAGCGTAACGCCGAAGTGGCGGGTGGTGCCGATTCCGACGCGGGCCTTGGCTTTGATCCGCGGGTCGTCGAAATTACTCCGACGGACCGGGCTCGCGCCGCCGCCGAGCAGGCTGGCGCGGGTCGTGACGTCGGAGCTCGTAGCCCATTGCATCAGGATCCAGCCCGCCTCCGGCCTCTTGCTGTACGCCGAGAGTCCGAGATACGAGCCGCCTTGACGACTGAAACCCGGAGTCTCGTCGAAGCTGCACTGGCTTGCCGGCCGCAGCGCGCGCTCCGCTGGACAGGGAGCGGCCTCGACGAGCCCCACGACCTTCGACTGCGCCGGGTCGTCGACGACCGAAAACCACTCCCCCGCGTTGATGTACATGCCCGCGCGGCCTTCCACGAAGCTCTTCGTCGCGCCGTTCCAGTCCCAGGTGATGGCCTCCGGTGGGGCGTATTTTGCGAGCGTCCGCATGAACTCCATCGCCGCCACGGCACGGTCATCGTTGACGGT
>DASWEL010000166.1:0-1592 GCA_036394755.1 Gemmatimonadales bacterium
CCAGTGGGGGAACACGAACAGGTAGCACAGCGCCGCCAGGAGGTAGCCCAACGCGTACCCCTGCTGCAGCAGCCCCGACACGACGCCGCGGTAGCGGGGCGGCACCTTCTCCATCACCAACGACGCGCCCACACCCCATTCCGCACCCATACCGATGCCGAACAGCGCGCGCAGCACCAGGAACGCGGCGTAGCTCGGCGCCAGGCCCGTGAGCACCTCGACCACGGAATAGAACACCAGGTCGATCATCAAAGGCAGCTTGCGGCCGTACCGGT
The DNA here is from genome assembly GCA_036394755.1 of Gemmatimonadales bacterium. GTDB lineage: Bacteria > Gemmatimonadota > Gemmatimonadetes > Gemmatimonadales > GWC2-71-9 > 20CM-2-65-7. The sequence goes on from DASWEL010000166.1 coordinate 276, forward strand.
CCGCGAGTAGCCCGAAGATGAATGCACCCACCGGCCGGAACAGGAGCGTGAGCATGAGCGAGAGGGCGATCGCGGCGTCGGATTTTCCGAACTCCTTCCCGATCGCCGTGAGCGTCATGACGACCAGGAAGAAATCGAACGCATCGAGCGTCCAGCCGAGAAATCCGGCTGTGACGGCGGCGCGCTGATCGCTCGGGGAGGGCGTCGAGGGCTGGCTGGCGGTCATTGGTGCGCCGGTCGAGGGACCTCTAGATTACACCCGTTCTCGCTGTCCCACGACCCGGAGGATTCGCGTGCGCGCAGGGGTGTTCGCCGTTGTCTCGATGGTGCTCGTTGTCGCCGGCTCCCGTCTCGCGGCGCAGACGGCCGGCCCACGTCCGACGGTCGTGGTGCTGAACCTGCGGTTCGACGGCGAGCACGCCAATGTACTCTCCCCCGGTGACACGGCCGTCGTGGCGGCCGCCACGAGCAAGCTGCTCGCGACGCTGCGGGCATCCGAGCAGGTGGCCCTGGTCGATTCGGGCGCCGTCGCGACCGCGGTGGCCACCGCGGAGCGGGCGGGAAACCCGTGCGGTAACGACTGCGCTTTGACCGTCGCGCGGCAGCTGGGCGCCCGCTGGGTCGCGAAGGGGACCATTTCGAATCTCTCGAACCTCGTGTGGCTCCTCACGGCCGAGCTGTTCGATGCCACGACCGGGAAGCCGGTGCTCGCCGACAGCTACGAGATCAAGGGGGACGCGCGCACTATGGCACCAGCCGGAGCGCACGTGTTCGCCCAGCGCATCGAGAAGACGATCGGAGCCGCGCGATGATCCGGCGCGCCGGCTTGATTTTCGTCGCGGGTCTCGTCGCGGGACGCGACCTCGCGGCCCAGGTGGACTCGGCCGCTCGCTCGAGCGTGCTGGTGCGCGCGGGGCGGCTCATTGCCGTGCGTACGGGCGCGGTGCTCACCAACCAGGCGATCCTGATCGAGGGCGACCGCATCAAGGAGGTCGGTCCCGCGGACGCGGTGGCCGGCCACGCACCGCGCGACGCGCGGGTGATCGATCTGCGCAACGCGACCGTGCTGCCGGGCCTGATCGATTGTCATACGCACGTCACGTCCGAGCCCGGTGACTACTACAAGCAGCTGTTTCGCATGAGCCCCATCGATGAGGCCGTCCGCGCGCACGTGTACGCGAAGCGTACGCTCGACGCGGGGTTCACCACGATTCGGAACGTCGGGGCCGGCGAGTTCGTCGACGTGGCGCTGCGCAATGCGATCAACGAAGGCGTGATCCCGGGGCCGCGCATGCTGGTGTCCACGATGCCCCTCTC
>DASWEL010000167.1:0-4670 GCA_036394755.1 Gemmatimonadales bacterium
GGAGAGAACCATTCATGACATCCTCGGACACAACCTCGCCGATCCTCATCACGGGCGCGACCGGCCGGCACGGCGGTACGGGTACTTATCTCGCACGACGGCTGCGCGAAGCGGGCCGATCGGTCCGGGCGCTGGTGCGTCGATTGGACGAGCGCACCGCGCCGCTCCAGGCCCTCGGCGCCGAGATCCTGGTGGGCGACCTGCACGACCGGGCGAGCCTGGTTCCGGCCCTGGAGGGCGTCGGATTGGCCTACTTCACGTATCCGGTCAACAGCGGCATCGTGCAGGCCGCCGCGAACTTCGCGGCAGCCGCCCGGCAGGTCGGAGGACAGCCGCGGGTCGTCGTGATGTCCAACGGAGCTTCTCACCCCGAGAGCCCCAGCCACTTCGGCCGCGCGCACTGGCTCGCCGAAGAGGTGCTGGGCTGGGCAGGTCTGGATCTCGTCATCCTGCGGATCGCGTCGCTGTTCTACGAGAACGTACCGACGTTGCACGGCCGATCCATCCGCGACGAGGGGGTGATCCGCAACTGCTTCGGCGACGCGCGCCTCACCTGGATCAGCGGCGAGGATGCCGCCGAGATCGGCCTTGTGGCTCTCCTGCACCGCGAGCGTTTCGAGCGCAGCACGGTCCAGTATCCGCCAGGTGCCGAGCTGCTCAGCCACGCCGAGGTCGCGCGCGTGCTGAGCGAGGAGCTTTCGCGGCCAATCCGCTTCGAGCCCATCACGCGCGAGGCCTGGCGGGACGAGCTGCTGGCGCTCGCTGAAGCGCAGCCGGGCGGACCGGTGAACCCCGATATGGCAGATCACATCTCTACCCTCGGCGCGGCCCGGGCCGCTCCGGGGAAGCGGCCGAGCCAGACGGCTGATGCAGCCGCGCTGCAGCGCCTGACCGGTCGCGCGCCGCTCTCCTTCCGCAGCTTCGTCCAGAAAGAGCGTGAACGCTTCCTCTAGGCGGCCCAGGAACCGTCAACTCTAAGGAGCCAAGATGAGTAACGACAATCCGCAGCGGCCGCCGGCGATCTCCGCCGATTTTCCGTTCGCGGTTCGCGACGTCCAAGTGCACGGCGCACGCATGGCCTACATCGACGAGGGCAGCGGCGATCCGATCGTGTTTCTGCACGGCAATCCAACGTCGTCGTATCTGTGGCGCAACGTAATCCCGCACGTGCGCGACGTCGGCCGCTGCATCGCGCCCGATCTGATCGGCATGGGCCGCTCCGACAAACCCGATATCGGCTATCGCTTCGTCGATCACGCGCTCTACATCGACGGTTTCCTCGAGGCGCTCGGGCTCGACCGCATCACCTTCGTCGTACACGATTGGGGCTCGGCGCTCGGCTTCGACTGGGCAATGCGCCACGAGTCGCGCGTTCGTGGGCTCGCCTTCATGGAAGCGATCCTCGGGCCCGTGCCCAGCTGGGAGCAGTTTCCGCCGCAGGGCCGCGAGATCTTCCAGAAGCTGCGCACGCCCGGCGTTGGCGAGACGATGGTCCTCGACCACAACATGTTCGTCGAGCAGCTCTTGCCCGGATCGGTCGTTCGCAGCCTTTCGCCGGCGGAGATGCAGCACTATCGCGCGCCGTTCGTCGAGCGCACCGCGCGCAAGCCGATGCTGGCGTGGCCGCGCGAGATTCCGATCGCCGGCGAGCCCGCGGATGTCGTCACGGTCGTGTCGCGCTATCGCTACGCCTTGTGCCAGTCGCAGCTGCCGAAGCTGCTGTTTACCGTCGAGCCGGGCATGCTCGTGCGAGCGCCGTTGGTGGCGTGGTGCCGTGCGAGCCTACCCAAGCTCGACGTCATCGCGCTCGGCCGCGGATTGCACTTCGTGCAAGAAGATCATCCGCACGCGATCGGCGAGCACATCGCGGCCTGGGTGCGCCGTACGCGCGCGGGCTGAACGCCATCGCTCGTCTGGAGGCCTTCATCGAGAGGCATCGTAAGGCGTTCGAGTGAGACGAACACGGAAGGACGTTCCTTCGTTGGGGAGAATTGACTTGGTTGCTTCACCTAGTGTCATCGATCACTATGGCACGACATCCCTGCGTATTGACGAGGCGCTGCGACGAGCGGGGTTCAGAGTCCGAGTCCGGACGTTCTGACAACTTCCCCCGGTTGTGGTTCCTACAGGCCTCGAGCGCCGTCGACGCGGGCGGGGCGGCGGCTATCCCGCGAGCGAGCGGCCCCGCCACCACGTCTTGACCGAACAGCACCTGCCGCTTGTCCGAGAAGTGGCGGAAGAACGTGCTCTTCGTCACCCCGGCACGTTTGGCGATCTCGATCACGGTCGTGTTCTCGTAGCCCTGCGCCGCGAACAGGTCGAGGGCGGCGACCACGAGCCGTTGTGACGCATGCGGCTGCCAGCGGGACACGTCAACAGCTTACGGCACCAAGTCCCGTCATGATGGGGTATAGTGACGGCACAAAGTCCCATCACACCTGGAGGTCGTCGATGAGTCGTGCTGTGATCCATGAGACGTTCGGCGGCCCCGACGTGTTGGAGGTGCGCGAGGTCCCCGAGCCGCACGCCGGTCCCGGCGAGGTCCGCATCCGCGTGGCCGCAGTGGGGTTGAACCCGATGGACGGAGGCATCGCCCTGTTCCCCGAGATCGCTGCACGGTTCGGGATCACTTTGCCAGCCGGGTTCGGTTGTGACTTCGCCGGCATCGTCGACGAAGTCGGTGGCGGCGTCAGCGGTGTGTCCGTGGGGGAGCGCGTGTTCGGCGGCGCGATCGCGAAGGCCGCGGCCGAGTACATCGTGCTTGCCATGCCGCACGACGTGCTGCTCCACACGCCCGATGGGATCAGCGACGAGGTGGCGAGCACGGTTCCCGTGGCCGGCCTGACCGCAGTGGCCGCGCTCGACGCGATCGGACTATATGCCGGCGACACCGTCCTCATCGGGGGCGCTGCGGGCGGTGTCGGCGTGTTCGCCGTCCAACTCGCGCGACTGATCGGCGCCAGGGTGATCGGGACCGCGTCGGAAGGCACCTTCGACTTCCTCCGCAGTCTGGGTGCCGAACCCGTCGCATACGGTGCTGGCCTCGTCGATCGCGTCGGCGCGCTGGCCCCAGGCGAGGTGACAGCCGCGACGGACCTATTCGACACCGAGGTGGTGGAAGCCGCCCTGGCCCTCGGTGTGCGTCCCGAACGAGTCTCGACGATCGCTGCCGGCCCGAACCCGCCCGGAGGTGTGCGCGCAACCGGAGGCTTCGATGCCCGCCCCGAGGAGTTGCGGCGGATCACCGATGCGATCGTCGCCGGAGCGATCTCCGTGCCGATCGCTGCGAGGTTCCCGCTCGAGCAGATCCGCGACGCCGTGACCCTGCAGGCGAGCCGTCACGTGCACGGCAAGGTCGTCGTCACCATCTGACGTCACCGTCGCCAGAGCAGGGAGCGACACGTAGATCTGGGATCTAGTCGACGTCGCCGACAGCGGCACCCACGGGAGCGCATCCGTGCCGCGCTGTGGAGCTCGCCGACATCCCGTTGAGCTGTTCCGGCGGTGGCGCGGGTCAGCCCACAGCCGTACGCCCTCCGGGCCTGCGAACCGCGCCAGCCGCGGGGGCTTGGAGCGCTCGTCCGATAATGGGGGGCTCTGTCAACTTTCCGGGGACCGTAGTCGCGATAAGCGTGGGAACGGGTGACGTTCAACGCTTGAATCTCAGACGTAGACGTTACCCGAGCCCCCTACTCCCCGGCTGGCGCGGCCGCAACTCCACGGCCGGCAACGTCACGCGAATCAACTCCCACAGATCATCGGGGATCCGCCACAGCACCGGCAAGCTGCGTCGCCGTCGTCCTCGTCTCGCCACGTCCACCCCTCCACCACCCCGCACCCTGCGGGCCACGCGGGGCGTGTACTACGAAATCGCGGCTGGATCGAGGGTTGCGCACCTTGTGGGACGGGCTCTTAGTCGTTCGCCGCTCTCAGTATCAGCGGCAGGCCCCCGAGATCCCGATGCGGCGCTCGGCCACCTACAGGACCCCGATACACGTCGCCAGGACGACCTCGAGGCCGATCTCGACGAGTGAGAGAGGCACGCGAAGGTCCGCTGGCCCGCGGTGCAGCAGACGCGCCACGTGGCTCGCCTGGATGATGAGCGCATCCGCGACACCGACGCCCATCGCGACGAGGCGGCTGCCGCGGGTGCCGGCCAGGAGCCCGACGCCGATCGCCATGAGGAGCGCCGCCGCTCCGGCCAACATCGTCGACACGAGCGTCGCCTCGCGCAGCAGCGCCACTGCGCTGCCTGCCGACGGGGCCACCACGAACAGTCCGGCAACGAGCCCGACGGTTTTCAGGCTCATCGCGACGGACAGGAGTCCCGCGCCAATCCGAACGGACCTCACCCGGCCGCTCGATTGCTCGTGCGCATCACGGCAGCCCTACGGCCGAAACGCGGAGCGCAAGTAGTCGACGCCGGTCCGATGGCAGCCTGTGCAGACGGCAAGGCCGCGTCCGAACGAGACGGCGTCGTTCGTCCCGTCGAAGGTCTCGTAGAAGAGCCAGCCACGGCCCGTCAGTCGACTGCGCGAGCGCAGCTTCCGCATCACCGAGTACCCCACGGGTGGCTCATCCGGACCACGGAGATACAGCTCCTTCACCATCGCCGCGCCCTTGCGGAACGGGATTCGTCCGGCACGGAGATCCTCGGTCAACATGGGGCT
>DASWEL010000168.1:0-3409 GCA_036394755.1 Gemmatimonadales bacterium
ATTGCCGAGCGTGCGCAGCCGTTCGTCTCGCGGGGCGACCGGTCTGGAACCCACCAGATGGAGCAGAAGCTGTGGCGTAGCGCCGCGATTCAACCACCCGCCGCGGGGAGTTGGTACGTCGAGGCGGGACACGGAATGGGCGAGACGCTCCAGATGGCCGACGAGAAGCGCGCCTACACCCTCACCGATCGAGCGACGTATCTGGCCTGGCGGGATCGACTGCAGCTCGTGCCGATGGTCGAAGGAGATCCGCTCCTCTATAACGTCTACCACGTCCTCGAGCTGAATTCCCGCAACGCGCCGCGCATCAATGTGGCCGGAGGCAAAGCGTTCGCCGACTTCATGGTGGCACCAGCCACGCAGGCACTCATCGGCGAGTTCGGGAAGGCGCGGTTTGGTCAGAGCCTCTTCATACCGGACGCGGGAAAACCCGATCGCTGGTAAGGCTACTTCTTGGCGAGATCGACCGGCGGCGTATAGATGATCCGATAGGGGCTGTCGTCCCCCTTCAGCACTTTTATCGCGTCCGCCGTGGCGGGGTCCCAGCGTGTTGGCGCGCGGCCACGACATCCGCCGAGGGTGATGAGGAGTCCGACCAGAATCAGGGCTCGCACAGTGGTTCCTCCTTAGCCTTCTTCGCGCGCGTCGTCCGAAGGCGCGCCTTGCGCCAGCCAGTCCCGGAACGAATCCGCATCGTGTGCCAAGCGCCACTCCTCGAAGATCGAAAGCGCCATCGCGCGCACACCGCCTTCGAGCCCTCCGGCGGCTCGGCATTGTTCGAGCAGCCACGCCTCGAACTCCATGGGTTCGGGATCGGCGGCGATCGCCCGCTCGAGCAAATCGCGTTTGACGGCGAGGCCGATCGCATCGGGCGTCGTGTCGCGTTTGCGGCGCTTGCGACGCCCCTCCGAAGCCTCGATCGCGCTCAGCAGCTCGCGACAGACGTGGGCGGGGCGATCGAGGTCCATCACGCCTCGACAATCCGCGCTTCGAGCGCGAACCCCGGCCGCTCGGGTCGATGATAGCCGCGGTCCAACGCCGCCACCTCGAGTGGGACGGTCGCGAGATCGTCCAGCACGATCTCCCACGGTGCGAGATGCTTCACGGTGGGCTCCGCCTTCACGTAGCCCTTACAGCTATCGCACACTTCGACCTTACGCGACGTCTCCCCCTCCTCGGGGGCGAGGTAGCCGAGGTTCGCGTGCTGCGTTTCGTCGCAGAAGGGACAGCGGAGCCAGGGCACTTCCCAGCCGGCGGCGCAGCGGCCACAGCGCAACCACCGTTTCCGCTCGAGCCCCCGGAACTCCGCCAGCGTTGGCCACGCCCCGCACACGGGACAATAGCCTTCCCACCAGGACGAAGGCACCTGCGCCGCCAGCGCGCGACCACAGGTCTGGAGCAAGGGAAGCGCGGCCATTTGAGCTACCACGCGCAACTCGGGCGTTTCGAGCCGGGAGTCATCCTGACACAGCGCCGCCTCGAGCAGCTCGACAGGCTCGAGCGAGCCATCGGCGGAGGCGAGGTCGAGTATCTCGCGGACCCAGCGGTGCACGACACGCCGGCGCACGGCGATCTGTGACCGGTGGAGGATCGGGGCTCGGACCGGTCGCTCGTCCGAGATTGTGAAAACGGCGTCACCCCAAGCGCCGTCGCTGCCCGATTCGGCAAACGCCGCTTCGACCAGCCCCAACCAACGCTCAGATTCCGGGTTCTGCTGGCGAACCTCGCTGAGGCGTTGCGCGAGCTGGGCGTTGCTTACGTGCCGGCGTCTGGTAAGGGGCCAGAGCATTTGACCTTGACGGTGCGGCAAGGGGTTTTGTGGTAGATCTTCGCGCCCGCATGGAGCTGCACAACCGCGCCGTGATTACCGGGATCGGCGCCGGGCCCGCCACCGCGCGTGCGCGCGGCCTCGGGACTGGCGCAGGCCCAGACAACGGCCGTCAGCACGAGAATCCCAATCAGCGCGCGAGGCGTCATCGTCCGATCGCGGTCACCGTTTCGTGCTGAATGCCGTTCGACGACAGCAGAATGACGACCCGCAGCAAGAAGCCGCCGATGAGCACCATCACGGCCGGATTACGGAATGCCCCTGCTGCGGCGGCCGCGGGCCGCCGGTGGAGGGTGAGTGGCCAGAGGATCCCCGCCCCAATGACCCCCACGAGCAGCAGGAGGCCCCAGAAGCTCAGCCACACCTGCCGGATCGGCCAGAGCCAGGCGATGAAGAGGATGAGAATGAGCAGCTCGACCGCGAGCGCCCGCATGTCGAACGATTCCAGCCAGGCAATCGAGCCCGCGGTCGCCCCGCGCCGCGGCGCGAGGAGGATGAGTGCTGCCGCGGCGGTCGATGCGCCGGACGCGAGGAAGAGCGCGCCGAGCCACGGACTGTCTGCCCAGATCGGGCGGTTCGTGACCGTCAGGAGGACGCCCGTGTACCCCGCGACGAAGAAGCCCAGCAGTCCGCCAACGGCAGCCACGAGCTTGGTGAACGTGCTGGGGGCATTGCTGCGCCAGGAGACGAACGCGCAGGCCCCGAACAGGAGAATCGCCCACGCGCCGAACGAGATCGGCGAAAAGCCTTTGAACATGAGGTGTGGAAAGTTGTCTGACTGAAACACCATGTGCCAGAAGCGCAGCGACCGGCCGAGGTCGATGGTCAGCAGCGCGCCGGAGATGATCGCTCCCCAGAATGCCAGCGAGTATGCGGTGCGGATGACAGGACGGTCTTCTGGTCGACCGAACCATTCGAGGGTCGCCGCGAGGAAATACGCGCCGCCGGCGAGGCCACCGACGAAGAAATAGGGAATGATGAGCCACGTCCAATGCGGCGACGCCGTGACGAAGGTGTCAGACATGCATGACTCCTTCCTTCTCGTCCATGCGCCGTTTCCGGATTCCGACCAATGCGAGCACGCCGAGCACGGCGGCCGTCGCGACCGAGAACGCGCCGCTCTTCTGCAGGCGGCTGCTGGGAAGCTGCGGATTCGCGGGCAGGCCGTACACCTCGGGATTGTCGACGAGAAGATAGAAGGAGTTCAAGCCACCCAGCGGCCCATTCGGATCGTCGCCGTAGAGCCGGGCGCGCATTTCGCCTTGAGCTTTGAGCTGCTCCACGCGCTTTTGCGCGCGGACGCGCAGCTCGCTGATGGGGCCGAACTGGATCGAATCAGTCGGACACGCTTTGGAGCACGCGGGTTCGAGCCCGACACCCATGCGGTCGTAGCACAGCGTGCACTTTTGCGCCGTGCCCGAGATCATGTTCATATCGATAACGCCAAAGGGACAGCCGGCGATGCAGGCGCGGCAGCCGTTGCACACATCCGACTGGATCACCACGGTGTCGAACTCGGTGCGGATGATCGCGCCGGTAGGGCACACCTCGATACAGCCGGCCTTGACGCAGTGCTTGCAC
>DASWEL010000169.1:0-1675 GCA_036394755.1 Gemmatimonadales bacterium
CTAGTGTCCTGACCCAGAGATTCGATGACAAAATCGAGCCACACTGGCCAGGATCTCATCGGCGGTCTTCGTCCACACGAACGGTTTCGGTGCCGTGTTGCCGTGATCGATATACGCCAGGATCGCGGCCTCGAGCGAGCGGGTGCTCCGGTGCGCGCCGCGTTTGATCTGCTTCTCGGTGAGCTGCGCGAACCAGCGTTCGACGAGATTGAGCCAGGAACTCCCGGTCGGCGTGAAGTGCAAATGGAAGCGCGGCCGGCGGGCCAGCCAGCGGTGAATCACCGGCGTCTTGTGCGTGCCGTAGTTGTCGAGAATCAGGTGGACGTCCAAGGTGGCCGGCACGGCCGCGTCGATGGTGTCGAGGAACTTACGGAACTCGCGGGCGCGATGCCGGCGATGGAGCTGCCCGATGACCGTCCCACGCTTCGCATCCAAGGCGGCGAACAGCGAGGTGGTGCCGTGGCGGACGTAGTCATGACTGCGGCGCTCGACCTGGCCCGGGCGCATCGGCAGCAGCGGCTGCGTGCGATCCAGCGCCTGGATCTGGCTCTTCTCATCGACACAGAGCACGAGGGCCCGGTCCGGGGGATTCAGATACAGCCCGACGATGTCGCGGACTTTCTCGATGAACAGCGGATCCTTCGACAGCTTGAACGTCTCGGTGCGATGCGGCTGCAGCGCGAAGGCCCGCCAGATCCGATTGACCGTGCTCCGACTCAGCCCGCAGACCAGCGCCATGGACCGGATGCTCCAGTGCGTGGCGTCGGCCGGCTTCGTTTCCAACGTGCGGGTCAGCACCTGCTCGACCTCCGCATCGCTGACGGTGCGGGGCGCCCCAGGCCGGGGCTCGTCCAGCAACCCGTCGAGCCGCTTCGCCACAAAGCGCGCCCGCCATTTGCCCACGGTCTGCTTGGTCACCTGCAGGTCGTGGGCGACCCGCGTGTTCGTCCGGCCGGTGGCGCAGCGGAGCATCAGGCGCGCGCGTTGGGCCACCGCTTGCCCCGTCGTCGGGCGCCGCGCCCAGCGCTCCAACGTCTCGCGCTCCTCGTCGGTGATCGTCAATGGCGGAATCGGCCGTCCTGTACGCATGCGCGTTCTCCTTTCACTACTGAGAACCCGCAACCCGTACAAGTTGTTTCACGCATTTCTGGGTCAGGTCACTAGCATGCCGCGCGCCATCAGTGACGAACACGCCCAATGACGCGCCTGGCGAGCCGGGCGGAGTGTTATCCATGATGGCCTCCGTGGCTGGCCGCCGCGACGTAAGCGGGTGCCCCAGCTTCCGTTGCTCGCTAGAAAACCCTCGCCAGCCTCAGTTGTCAACGCGAAAACGTTCCGGCTCGCTGCTTACCTATCAGGGGGTCGACCACGAGCCGATCTTCGGCCCGCGCGCCAGGGTAACGACGGGACAACTCCTGCTCGACCAGCCGCATGACGGTATCACGCAGCTCCGGCGGCGGCACGGTTCCCGCGATCGCAATAACCAATGGCGAGTGGCGCCACAGGGATCCGCTCGCCAAGGCCGTGATCACCAAGCCTGCGAGCGAGCGGTCGAGAAGCAGCGCATCGGAGATGTGTGACTGGAGAGACACGGCTTGATCCTCGCGCTTGCGTTTGAGGTCATAGAGCTTAACTGCGACGCCGATCGCGAGAAGCATGACGAACACCACCGCCA
>DASWEL010000170.1:0-7174 GCA_036394755.1 Gemmatimonadales bacterium
GAGATCACCGAGAGCAGGGTGCTCTTGCCGGCGTTGGGCTCGCCGAGCAGGCCGACGTCGGCGATCAACTTGAGGACGAGCTCGAGGCGCCGTTCTTCGCCTTGTTCGCCGGGCTCCCATTCGCGCGGCGATTGATGCGTCGGCGTGGCGAAGTGTTGATTCCCGCGACCACCGCGACCGCCCTTGGCCACCAGCAGTATCTGATCGGGCTGGATCATCTCGCCGAGGACTTCGCCGGTGTCGGCGTCACGAACTTCCGTTCCGGGCGGCACCGGAAGGTAGATGTCCTCCGCCGACTTGCCGCTCATGTTTTTGCCCTTGCCGTGCGCGCCACGCTCTGCGATCCACTTGGTGTGATATCTGTAATCGAGAAGAGTCGCGAGGTTCGTGTCCGCTTTCACGTACACGCTGCCGCCCTTTCCTCCATCCCCGCCGTCAGGACCGCCCTTGGGCACGAATTTCTCGCGACGAAACGAGGAGGCCCCCGAACCTCCCGTGCCTGCGGAAACCTGAACTACGACCCGATCTATGAACATCAACGCGGACCGCGGAACGCGGAACGCGTTGATTGCGGGCTGCGGATTGCGGATTGCGGATTTGAACGGGGAGTTCGACGCGCCGTGCGGATCGAGGACACCGTAATCGCGACGATCTGGCTCGCTTCGTGACGCAATGGAACCGCCCGCTCGGTGTCCGTGGCACCTCGAGCGATCAGCAAATCGAGCCAGAACTGTGCCTCGTCGGCCTCTTCCTCGACGATTCCCATCTTCGCGATGAATTCACGGCGGGAACGCGCCCGACAAGCAGCCCGATAGTTCGCGCCTACCGACGTACCTGCGCGAACAAGCTGCTTGCCTATAACGTCGGCTGTGCGTCCTGCGGGAAGATCTTCGACGAGCGTCACCACAGCCAGCGCGAACTGTTTGGTACGCTCGATAAACTCCGCTTTAGTCATGGTCTCACCTTGTCAATCCGCAATCCGCAATCCGAAATCCGCAATCACAGGTTCCTTCCCCTGACGTCCGCCCACAGTTCCCAGACTCTCAACGCCCGATCCGCAGGAAGGTCTGCCTCAATGAGCGCCAGCACCGCGTCGACGTCTTCCCGAGTAGAGCCAGTATTTAGCGCGCCTCTCAAGTGCGCGTGCAATTGGCGCTCCGCGCGCAGCATCGCAATCGCCGCCAACGTGCAGAGCTCGCGTCTTTTTGAGTCCAGCCCCGGCCTTCCCAGAATCTTCCCGTACGCATCCACGACCACCAACGGTTCGACGGCCGGATGCAGCGCCCGCAGATTCAGCATCAGCTTGTGAAACGTGCGCCCGTACACCTCGGCGCATGCCTCCACGCCACGCTGGGTCCAGCGCTCCCACTCCGGATGCGCGATCGATTCGCCTCTCTCACTGTCCAGCACCGGCCCCGCGACGCTGCGCCACACCCCGAACGCGACCAGCGCGAGCGGATACCCGACATTCAGAAAGCTCTGCAGCAAGAGCTCGTCGACCCATTGCGGCGGCACATGCACCGCCCGCGCGGCGACCATGCGATCGCGCAGCTTGGTCTCGTCGCCCGTGGCTGTCGCAGCGGCGATGCGGACGAGCGCCAAGGTCTGGGGATCGAGGCCAGTGGGTTTCTCGACGCTCACCTTAACATTCCGCATTCCGCATTCCGCAATCGTTTCATTGCAGAAGCCCCCCATTTACCCGCATCTCCCCCACCGTCTCTCCTCGCGAGTTCGTAATCGGCTTCTTGAGTAAAGACGCGGGCTGCGGCTTGAGCCCCAGCTCGGCCAGCACGGACGCGATCGCCAGCGCCGACGCCAGGCTGTGGCCGTCCTCGACCTTGAGGGTGACGCCGAGGCCTTCGCGAATGAGGGCGGCGCTATAGACACCTTCAGCACCGACCTTCGCGACCACGCGTCCCGGATGCGCACGCATCAGCTCGGTACAGGGTCTGCCCTCACCGGCAACGAGCTCGGGGTGGTGCAGCATGGCCTCAACAATTGCGGATTGTGGATTGCGGATTGCGGATTTGACTTCTGCCTGTGCAATCCGCAATCCGAAATCCGAATTCCGCAATCGGGCGTAGGCCAGGGCCATGTTTCGCAGCGGCAGCGCGAAACAGGCGACGCCGCAACCGTCGACCGCGACCCCAATCTCTTTCGCAGCGACGTCCGTGTATTCGGCCACGGCTTTCAGACACCGCTGCTGCACCGGGTGCTCGACGCGTGCGTAGAACTCCGTCGGCCAGCCGTGGTGCTTCGCGAGCGCCAGCATCCCCGTGTGCTTCCCCGAGCAGTTCGAATACACGGCCGTGAGCCGCACGCCGCGCGTCTCGTAGTCCCTGGCGACCGCGTCCGACAGCGGCCGGTGCGGGCCGCACATGAGGTCGCGCTCCGAGCATTGGACGCGCTGCAGGAACTCGCGCACCAGCGCGACCTGCGCCGGCTCGCTCGAATGCGACGCGCACGCCAGCGCGAGGTCTTGCCGCGTGAGCCTGAACCGCTCGACGACGCCGTCCGCCACCAGCGGTTGCGCCTGAAACGGCTTCGCAGCGGAGCGCCAGAACGTCGTGTACGCGGGATCGCCCGCCTGGGCAACCAGCTTCCCACTGGCATCCACGACGGCGACGTGGACACGGTGGCGGGACTCCAACACCGTTCCCCGCCAGGATTCGACGAACAATCAGACTCCTTTCGCCCGCCGGCATAATTGCGGATTGCGGATTTCGGATTGCGGAATGTAACGGGTGATGTCGTAGCGCGAGATCTCACCTTGCCAATCCGCAATCCGCAATTGGCAATCCGCAATTACATTGTCCCGCCATGCGCACCGCCCTTCTGACCCTGCTCCTGCTGCCGGCCGGCGCCGCTGCACAAGAAGCCTCGCCCTATCTCCCCCTCAGCCACTGGGCCACGCCGTTCATCGAGCACCTGATCACGGCGGCACGCATGGCGGATCCCACACCGCTCACACGACCGTTTCGGACCGACCAGGTGCTCCGCGCACTCGATGCGGTCGACAGCGCCAGCGTCACGAGCGCCGAATGGGCCGTGGTCAAACAGATCCGGTCCGACCTTACGCGCGATGAACGCGGCCCCGCGGCGCGCCTCGATGTGCATGCGGGGCTCGCCGCAAGCTCGCACGCGCGCCGCGATCCGCTGCGCGAGGCTGGTCCCGGCCACGCAACGTTCTCGGGCGGTGCGGCGCTCACGCTCTACCTCGGCCCAGTTGTTGTCGTCTCGCACCCCTACTTCGATACGCGACTGAAGTACGACCCCGATTGGTATGGCAAGAAGGACCGGGTCATCGCCGGCAGGTTCGATGCTGCGTACATCAGCGCGCAGTTCACGTACGCGGAGCTGTTTTTCGGCAGTCTCGCCCGGAACTGGGGACCGAGCGCCGTGCAAGGACTCCTGCTGTCCGATTCGCCATACGGACCCGATCACTTCGCGCTCTCGATCGGCACCACGGGCGTGAAGCTGGAGGGATTCGCCACGCAGCTGAACGACCTCACCGACAGCACGGGGGCAGCCGTGCATCGGTACATGGTCCAGCACCGCCTCTGGATTCGCCCGCCCGGACGCTGGACTCTGGCGCTGTGGGAAGGATCGGTGCTGTCGGGCGTTGGCCGGCAGCTCGAACCGTGGTACGTGAACTTCGCGAGCCTGGGGCTCTTGTCGCAGCTGAATACCGGCACCAACGTCAACTCGTTTCTCGGATTCGACGTGCAGCGTTCTGGCGAGGTGACGCTCTTCGCGCAGGGCATGTTGGACGACATCCAGGTCGATAAGAAGACCGCGGCGGATCAGAAGCCCGCGAGCTATGGGTTGACGGTGGGCGCCCAGGGGCCTGCACTGCATGGTGCCGCCGCATGGACGCTGTTTTACACTCGTGTCTCAAACCTCACATATCGGAACGAAGACAACCTCCAGACGCCGATTTATTTCGGGCTCGGGACCGGGCGCAATTTCTCGGACTACGACCAAACGTCGCTGAAGCTGAGCTTCATGCCGTCGTCGTCCGTGCTGGTGCAACCCGAGCTTACCTTCGTGCGCCAGGGAGAAGGAGACCTGCACCTGCCTCATCCACCGGTGAGCGCGTACCCTTCCACTCCCGCATTCCTCGCCGGCATTGTCGAGCGGACGCTGCGGCTCGGAGCCGGCGTTCATGCCGCGCATGGACGTTGGATGGTGTCGGCCGACGGCGGTGTGCATCTAATCTCCAACGCCGGGCATGTCCCAAGCGCGAGCAAGGCTCGCTGGGTCGGGAGCGTGCAACTGAGCTGGCGGACCAAGAAAGAGGGGCGGATCCCATGATTGCGGAATGCGGAATGCGGAATTCGGATTTTCAAGGCAGGGTCGTACGCGTTGTGATGCCTGCCCTTACAATCCGCAATCCGAAATTGCCAATCCGCAATTGGAGCGGCGCTTGACTCGAGACCGGATAGAGGCCCTGCTCCGCAAGATGGCGGGCGCAAAGATCGTGGTATTGGGCGACGCCATGCTCGACGTCTATCTCGTCGGCGAAGTCGATCGCGTCTCCCCCGAGGCGCCGGTGCCCGTCGTCACCGTGCACGCGAGCCGCCACGGCCTCGGCGGCGCGGCCAACGTCGCGGCGAACGTCGCGGCCCTCGGCGCCGAGTGCCGGCTGGTCGCCGTGGTGGGTAACGACACGCGCGGCGCGTCGGTGCGCACCGAGCTGGAGGATCTGCACCTCAGCTCCGACTTCGTCCTCACCGACGCGGGACGGCCCACGACGTCCAAGACGCGCGTCGTCGCCCGCGGCCAGCAGATGCTCCGCATCGATGAGGAGATCGACGACCCGATCTCGGCCAAGGTCATGGATCAGCTCGGCCGCTCACTGGAACGCGCCCTGGCGGACGCCGACGCGCTGCTGATCGAGGACTACAATAAAGGAACGCTGGTGCCGCAGGTGATCGAGCGCGGGATGGCGATCGCCAAGAAGCGCGGCCTGCCGGTGGTGGTCGATCCCAAGTTCAAGAATTTCTTCGCGTATCGCGGGGCCACCGTCTTCAAGCCAAATCGCCGCGAATTAGAGCTCGCGATGGGCGCGGCGCTCGACCTCGCCCACCCCGACGCCCTGCCCGACGCCCTCGGCAAGCTGGCCGTCGAGAACCTGCTCCTCACCCTCGGCAGCGAGGGGATGATGCTCGTGACGAAGGATGAGGAGATCACGCGCATTCCGACGATGGCGCGCGCGGTGTTCGACGTATCGGGCGCCGGCGACACCGTGACCGCATGGGTGGGGACGGCGCTCGCGGCGGGCGCGAGCGTACGCGAGGCGGCGCACATCGCGAACTTCGCGGCGGGAATCGAGGTCGGGAAAGCGGGCGTCGCGACGGTGTCGGGGCCCGAGGTGCTGGCGGTCCACGAAGCGTACTACGATCAGTTGGGGAAGCTGCGACGGGAAGGATTGTTATAGGGAGGTAAGGGCGCAGCATGCTGCGCCCCTACGTAATTTCGCTACCCCGCTATTGTGCCGCCCGCTGCGCCGCGGCGGCATCGCGCCGCGCCTGACGTTCCGCGTCCTCCGCTTCTTTGGCCGAGAGACCGAGGCCCTGCAGCGTCTGCCCCATGCTCTTGCCGCTCTGCAGGCCGCTCAAGATCGCCTGGGGCGTGATCGCCGGATTCTTCGAGCTCAGGTTGTGCGCCACCATGTTCGCCGAGACGAATTGGCCGCGCGACAGCTTTGGATTCGCCTGTTTCGCGGCTTCATACGCGCTCTGGAGCGCGTCCGGCGTAGTGCCGAGCTTCGCGGCGATCCCCTTGAACGAATCGCTGCTGTTCCCCTTCGGTGCCGCATTCGCCGGCGTGGACGGCTTCGCGTTCGACGGATGCGACATCGGTCGTACGTGGGTCGTCGGTTTCCCTTGCGCCCGCACAGCACTCGCGGCGCCGAGGGTGAGGCTCGCGGCGACCGCGATTCCGATAACGACATTGGTAATTGGCTTCATGCACTCCTCCAGTTAGGCCGGCATTCCTGCCGCCGGCGTTGTTCTCCCCTGGCATCAGGGACTCCCGCAGGCCAGAAAACGTCACGTTGCGCGACGAGGTGTGACCTTAGGGCACACAGCGGGTCTTGCAAGATTGTGCGCGGTCTCCTCTGCTGCCTCATCCTGGCTGCTCCGCTCGGTGCGCAAACGCCCCTCACCGCCGGTGTCTCGGTGGGCTCGGCCAAGCTCAGCGATCGGCGGTCCGAGCGGGCGCTGTCGGGCGTGGTCCAATGGCAGACGACCCCGTGGCTCAGTCTGTCGGTGCTGCCGTCGTTCGTCCACGTGAGCGACAGCGGCAAGGCAGGCGCGGTGTCGAGCAACGGCATCGGAGACCTGCCGTTGTCGGCGGCTGCGGTGCACGCGTTCCCCGCGGCCGGCGCGCCCACGATTGCGGCCGCGCTGACGATCGTGCTCCCCACCGGGAACGCGGCATGCGGCCTCGGCAACGGCATGACGTCCGAAGGTCTCGACATTGGGATCGGCGCGTCGCCCAATGCGAAGCTGCATGTGTCCGCCGATGCCAGCCGGACCCTCAGTAACGCTTCCAGCCAGTCGACCTTGAGCGCACCGCGCGCGACCTCGCTGCTCCTGGGCGGCGGCTACGACGTCTCGGCGCGCTGGCGTGCCGACGTTTCTCTGGGCATCGATGTCGGCCAAGCGGATTCGACGCAGGCGCTGAGTCGCGTCGTCGGCGGCGGCGTGAGCCACCGGCTTGGCAACTCGCTCGCGCTGACGGTGGACGGCAGCGTCGGACTCACGGCGGGATCACCGAAGTGGGTCCTCTCGGTGGGCATCGGGAGCGTCTTTGCGGGTACGTCGCCCGTCGGGCTCAGCGCGCCGCTCAAGCGGCTGCGATCGGGGTTCACCGGCGGCGTGAGTCGTGGGAGCGGCAAAATCGGCTGCTAGAAGCGAAGATGGGCCCTCCAGGATTTGAACCTGGGACCTACGGATTATGAGTCCGCTGCTCTAACCGCTGAGCTAAGGGCCCGGAGCAATGCACAATGTAGAGTGTCCAATGTTCAATGATCAATGCTCTTCAAATCCATGCTTTCACGATAACGACCTGGATGGAGTGCTTCATACCTTGTCGCGGGATTTGGGCCTACCAACTGTAACCGCTGGGTTCTCCTTCTCACTTCTTTCTTTCACAAGCGCCCTCGCGT
>DASWEL010000171.1:0-6314 GCA_036394755.1 Gemmatimonadales bacterium
CATCGCGTGCGCCAACGTCGCGAATCTTCTGCTCGTGCGATCCGCCGCGCGCCGGAGGGAGCTGGCCATTCGCGCGTCGCTGGGCGCGGGTCGCGGCCGCATTCTCAGACAGTTGTTAACCGAGAGCGCTGTGCTCGCGACCATGGGGGGAGTCGGCGGCCTGCTGCTCGCGTACTGGGGGAGCGACCTGTTGAAAACGTTGCCCGCGCTCCAATTGGGCGGGGACGTCGATCTCTCACCCGATGGACGCGTCCTCGTATTCACACTGGCGATCGCCCTGGCGGCGGGTGTGCTCTTCGGTCTGCTCCCGGCGTTTTACACTGCGCGTTCCGACCTGTCCGGCGAGCTGCGGCAGAGTGCGGAGATCGGACGGCCTCGAGGCACTCGCCTTCGCGGCGCGCTGGTCGTGACGCAGGTCGCCGTATCGCTCGTGCTGCTGGTCGCCGCTGGATTGTTCGTGCGGACGCTACGAAACGCTTATGCGGTGGACCCCGGCTTCGCGACCGATGTCCTGGTCGCGCAGCTGGATCTGGGCCTGCAGGGTTACGACGAGCCGCGTGGGCGACGGTTCTACGAGCAGTTGCTGCGCGACCTCGAGGCCTTGCCTGGCGTGCGGTCGGCAAGCCTTGCGCTCAATCGACCCTTCGGCGGCGGTTTTGACACACGCATCGACGCGCAAGGCGCGCTAATTGATGCCGAGCATCGCGGCTATCGCACGGACCGCAATTCCGTGTCGCCCAGTTATTTCGAGACGATGGGGATCACGATCCTCCGCGGGCGCGGATTCACGGCGCGGGACGTGGCGACATCAACGCCGGTCGCCGTAATCAACGAAGCGGTGGCCGAACGGCTCTGGCCGGGTCAGGAGGCCGTCGGCAAGCGCTTCGTGAGGACCTGGGGAGGCCCGCCGATCGAGGTCATCGGCGTGGCGCGAGACGCGAAGTATCGCAATCTGTTTGAGGAACGCCGGCTGACCTTCTACCAACCCCTCACCCAGGATTATCAGGCGGCGCTCGTCGTCCACCTGCGGCCCACCGGCGATCCGCTGGCGCTCGCGGGTCCGCTCCAGCACGCCGTTCGCGCGCTCGATCCCGACCTTCCGGTCTATCGCATCCAACCGCTCGCGGAGCGGTTGGCGGGATCTCTCGGCCAGCAACGCACCGCCGCGACACTCATCGGTGGCTTTGGCGCGTTGGCGCTGCTGCTGGCTGCGATCGGCCTGTACGGTGCGATCGCCTACTCTGCAACGCAACGCACGCGCGAGTTCGGCATCCGAATCGCGCTCGGCGCACAGACATCGGACGTGCTGCGGCAAGTATTGCGCGAAGGGATGGTGCTCGGCGTGCTCGGGCTCGCGATTGGGCTCGTTGGGGCGGTCGCCATAACGCGGGTGTTACGCAGTCAACTGTTCGGGGTGACACCGACTGATCCGCTGAGCTTTACGGTCGTTTCTCTCTTGCTCCTCGTGGTGGCGGTTGTGGCGAGCCTGGTGCCCGCGAAGCGAGCGACTCGTGTGGACCCCATGGTAGCGTTGCGATCCGAATAGCAACTTTAGCTGCATGAGTTCTCCTCCGGCGCGGCTGCTCGTTGCCGATGATCAAGCGGATGTCCTTGAGGCACTAAAGCTCCTCCTCAAAGGGGAGGGCTTTGAGGTCGAGACCGCAGCCTCTCCCCGGGCAGTGCTCGCCGCCGTGGAAGCGCGCGACTTCGACGCGCTACTTGTGGACATGAACTACACCCGCGACACGACATCAGGCGCCGAAGGGCTCGACCTGCTCTCCCGCGTTCAGGGACTGGAGAGCCCACCTCCCGTCGTCGTCATGACGGCGTGGGCAAGCATCGACGGTGCGGTCGAGGCGATGCGCCGCGGCGCGCGCGATTACGTCGAGAAGCCCTGGGACAACCGGCGTCTGCTCGCGACCATGCGGACGCAGGTCGAGCTGGGCCGCGCGTTGCGCAAGAGCCAGCGCCTCGAGGTCGAGAACCGCAGACTCCGCAGAGAAGGGCTCCCCGAGCTCATCGCGGAGTCGCCCGCAATGCAGCCCGTGTTGCGGCTGATGGAACGCGTGGGGCCGTCGGACGCGAATGTGCTGATCCTCGGTGAACATGGCACGGGGAAGGAGGTCGTGGCCCGCTGGCTGCACGCGGCGTCGGCACGGGCGGACCGGCCGCTGATCGCGGTGAACCTGGGCGGCATCCCCGATGGGCTGTTCGAGAGCGAGTTGTTCGGGCACGTGCGCGGCGCGTTCACCGACGCGAAGACCGATCGCATCGGGCGCTTCGAGCTCGCCGAGGGCGGCACCCTGTTCCTCGACGAGATCGCGAATCTGCCGCTGCCGCAGCAGGCGAAGCTCCTGCGGGTGCTCGAGACGGGCGAGTACGAGCGCGTGGGCGCGTCCCGCCCGCGCCGTGCCGACGTGCGCGTCGTCGCGGCCACAAACGCCGACATCCACGCGGAGGTGAAGGCCGGCCGCTTCCGCGAAGATCTGCTGTTTCGGCTCAACACGGTCGAGATCCGGCTTCCCCCATTGCGCGAGCGGCGCGCCGATATCCCGCTGCTCGCCGCGCACTTCCTGCACCGCTACGCCGCCCGCTATCGCAAAGCGGCGATGGAGTTCACGCCGGACGCCATGGAGGCGTTGCTTCGCCATTCCTGGCCGGGCAACGTGCGGGAGCTCGATCATGCGATCGAGCGGGCCATGCTCATGGCGGAGGGCGGGCGTCTGCAGGGGCGTGACTTCGGGCTGGACGGCGGAGGGGGCGGGGGCGCCGCCGCGGCGCTCGACCAGATGAGTCTGGAGGACGTCGAGCGCGTGCTGATTCAGAAGGCGCTGAGACGCGCGGCGGGCAATGTCAGTGAGGCGGCCAACGCGCTCGGTCTCTCACGCAGCGCGCTGTACCGCCGGCTCAAACGGCATGGTCTCTAAAGCGACTCCGCGTCACGAGCGGCGCGTCTTTTGGCTCGCGCTGGCCGGCGGCTTCCCGGCGGTAGCGCTCGCCCTGGGCCTTCTCTGGTTCGGCGACTTCACTCCCCGCACACAATGGACGCTCACGATCGTGGTCGCGGGCGTCTGGCTGGCGTGCGCGACGATCGTGCGGGAACACGTGGTGCGACCCCTGCAGACCGTCTCGAACGTGCTGGCCGCGCTGCGCGAGCGCGACTATACGCTCCGCGCCCGGGGCTCGAATCCCGAGGACGCGCTCGGCTTGCTGCTCCTCGAGCTGAACAGTCTGGGCGACGATCTCCGCGCCCAGCGGCTGGGCGCCCTCGAGGCGACCGCGCTGCTCCGCCGCGTGATGGAAGAGATCGACGTCGCCATCTTCGCGTTCGACGCCGCGCACGCGCTCCGGCTCGTGAATCGCTCCGGTGCGGCTCTGCTCGGCCGCGCGCCCGAGCAGCTGCTCGGCCGCGACGCGGCGAGCCTCGGTCTCGCCAGTTCCCTCGCGGGCGATACGCCGCGCGTCGATACGCTCGCGTTTCCCGGCCGAGCTGGACGCTGGGAAGTGCGCCGCGGCACGTTTCGGCAGAGCGGCCTCCCACACCAGCTGTTGGTGCTCACCGACGTGAGCCGTGCGCTCAGCGACGAAGAGCGGCAAGCCTGGAAACGCTTGATTCGCGTCCTCAGCCACGAGCTCAACAATTCGCTGGCGCCGATCAAATCCATCGCCGACAGCCTGCTTGCTCTCATCACCCGCCAGCCGGCGCCGCCCGACCAGCGCGAGGACCTCCGCAAAGGGCTGGGCGTGATCGCGAGCCGGTCGGAGTCGCTCAGCCGCCTGATGGCCGCCTACGCCCGGCTGGCGCGGTTGCCCGCGCCCCGGCTCGAGAGCGTAGCGATTCAGGATTGGGTGCGTCGGGTCGTCGCGCTGGAGACGCGCCGGCCGGTCACCATTCGGCCCGGCCCCAACGTGGCGATCCAGGCGGATGGCGGGCAGCTCGATCAGCTGCTGATCAATCTCGTGCGCAACGCCGTGGATGCGACGCTCGAAGCGAATGGCGCGGTAGAGGTCGGCTGGGAAACGCGGAATGGGCAGCTGGATGTCTGGGTCCGAGACGAAGGCGCGGGGCTCGCCGACACCGCCAATCTGTTCGTGCCGTTCTACACCACCAAACCCGACGGCTCGGGGATTGGTCTCGCGTTGTCGCGACAGATTGCAGAAGCGCACGGTGGCACGCTGACGTTGTCGAATCGCGCCGGACAACGGGGCTGCGAAGCGCGGGTGTCGCTCGCGCTGAAACTCGATAATGAGACCCGGATGAGAAGTCTCTCATAAGTCGAAAAGGGTCCTCCGCTTTCGCCGTCTTGCACGTTCATTCTCCCGAGCAATTCATCGTCACTTCTTTCTCGGGAGGTTCACGTCATGATCAAGCACCTCGCAGCACTGGCGCTGGCAGCCGTTGCATTCGCGGCCTGCGAGCCGAATCGTAGTGTCACGGCACCGATCCAATCATCGCTGTCGGCACAGCTCGACGACGACGGTGATAGCGGTCCGCGCGCCGTCTACACGCTCACCAATCAAGTGAGCGGCAATGCCGTGGCTGTGTTCGCGCGCTCCGGCGACGGCACGCTCACGGCGGCCGGCACGTTCGCGACTGGTGGCGCGGGCACCGGCGCCGGCCTCGGCTCGCAGGGCGCGGTCACGCTGAGCGACGACGGACGTCTGCTGTTCGCCGTGAACGCGGGCTCGAACGACGTATCGGTGTTCCAGGTCGATCCGCAAGGACTGTCGCTGGTAAGTCGTACGCCGTCCGGCGGCACGCGGCCGATCAGCGTCACGGTCTCGCGCAACGTCGTGTATGTCTTGAACGCGGGCGGTGCGGGGAACATCACTGGTTTCACCGTCGGCTCGACCGGCGGCCTCACGCAGATCGCGGGGTCCACGCGGCCACTTTCCGCGGCGAACGTCGGCCCGGCGGAGGTGTCGTTCAGCCCGGACGGCAGGCAGCTCGTAGTAACCGAAAAGAGCACCAGCCTCCTCGACGTCTATCCGGTCGACGAGAACGGTGTCGCGGGTGCGCTCACATCGAACACGTCGGCCGGTGGGACGCCGTTCGGCTTCGCATTCGGCCCGCGCAATCTGTTGTTCGTGTCTGAGGCGGCAGCGCCTGGCTCGGCGTCGTCCTACGCATTGAGCGGGAGTGGCGACGTCAGGGTCATCAGTGGAGCCGTCCTCACCCATCACGGGGCGCCCTGCTGGGCCGTCGTAACCGCCGATCGCCGCTTCGGCTACACGGGCAACGGGTCGGGATCGGTTTCTGGCTTCAGCATAGCACCGAACGGCTCGATTCGTCTCCTCGGGGACGGCGCGACCGCACTCATCGCCGCTGGTGTGAACGACATCGCGTTGAGCGCGAACAGCCGTTACTTGTACGTCCTGCAGACTGGCGGCGCGCGGGCCATTCACGCGTTCCGCATCCAAAACGACGGAAGCCTCAGGGCTCTCGGTCCGGTCGGCGGACTGCCGGCAGGCATCCAGGGACTCGCGGCGTTCTGATTCCGACACTCCAACATTCGACAAATGAGGCATTACCATGACAAAGCGTAGATCCATCCTCGTCAGCACGGCCCTGGTCGCGGGTGGCCTGCTGTGGTATCTGTTCCGGCCCGACGCGCTCGTGATCAGTAAGACCGTGAACGAGTCGTTCCCCGCGGCAGAGGAATCCGGCTCCATGATGCACGGATCCTCGACGATGAACCAATCACCGCAGATGGCTCACGCCGCGATGGATTCGTCGGCGATGGGCGCCATGGATCACGGGCAGATGGCGGACGCGAAGGAACCCGCCAAGCTCGTCAGCGGTCGATTCCACACGAACGCCCACGAGACCAAGGGCGTGGCCACGATCTATCGGCTCGACGATGGCCGACGCGTTTTGCGGCTGACGGAGTTCACAACCTCGAACGGCCCCGACGTCCGTCTCTATCTCGTCGCGGCAAGCGATGTGCAGAAGGAGGATGCAGCAAAGCGGGCAGGCATCGTGGATCTCGGCGCCTTGAAGGGAAACATCGGTGACCAGAACTACGACGTGCCCGAAGGATTGGACCTGAGCAAGTATCGCGCGGTATCGATCTGGTGCCGGAGGTTCAGCGTCAACTTCGGTGCGGCGCCACTGGTCAACGTGATGTAGCGAAGCGGTCGCAGCAGCAACGGTAGGGGCGCAGCATGCTGCGCCCCTACCTATTTATGGATCTCGGCGGGCAACCACAGCGTAAACGTGCTTCCCTGACCAAGCGTGCTGTTCACTTCGATGCGTCCTCCCTGGAGTTCTGCCAATAGTCGTGCGATCGCCAGGCCGAGGCCGGTTCCTCCCA
>DASWEL010000172.1:0-1757 GCA_036394755.1 Gemmatimonadales bacterium
GCCTTGTCGGATGCGAGGAACACGATGGTCTGGGCGATCTCCTCGGGAGCACCGAGTCGGTGGAGCGGCACGGTCGCGACCAAGCCGGCCTTCCTTTCGTCAGTGCCGGTGAAGCGGTTCAGCATCCCCGTGTCGATCGGACCAGGGGCGACCGCGTTGACGCGCACGCCACGGCCCGCCACCTCGAGCGCCGCCGACTTGGTGAGCCCTTCGACCGCGTGCTTGCTGGCGGCGTAGACGGAGGCGCCGGCGGCGCCGGTGCGACCATAGGTCGAGGACACGTTGACAATGCTGCCGTGTCCTTGTGCCAACATCACGCGAAGTTCGTGCTTCATGCTGAGCAGCGTGCCGAGCACGTTGGTCTCGAAGGTGGCGTTGTACGTCTCCGCCGATTGCTCGGTCACGGGGCCGGGCTTGCCTTCGGTGCCGGCGGTGTTGACGGCCGCATCCAGCCTGCCGAAGCGAGCGACGGCCTTGTCGACCAACCCGCGCACGTCGTCCTCGCGGCGCACGTCGGCGCGCAGAAACACGGCTTCCGCGCCGAGCTCGCGTAGCTCGGCGACCACCCGTTCGCCTTCGTCGTCGTGTCGACCGGACACGACGACGCGAGCGCCTTCGGTCGCAAAGGCGCGTGCCGTCGCGCGGCCGATACCCGTGAGCGCACCGGTGATCAAAACGACAGGGGTCTTCATGAGCTCCTCCTCTGCGTGGGTTCGACGGACCGCACCGCGCGCGTCCCTCGAGTCCATCGCAACGGCCGTGCCATGCCAATTCCCACGCATCACAGGCAGTCGAGGATCGTGCTCGAGCCGAAGTTTCAGCATTTGCCGAAACTTCAGCGTGGACCACGAGAGCCTGGCAGCGAGCGACTAGACGGCCCTGAAGCGATGCCGGTCGATTCCCAGCTTCCTGATCTTCGACTCGAGCGTCTGCCTGGGAATGCCGAGCTTGGCGGCGGCACCGGTGCGCCCCGAGACCGCGCCCGCGCTCTCCCGCAACGCCTCCTCGATCATCTCCCTCTCGCGCTCGACGAGGTCGGCGACCAGCGGAGCTCTCGTCGTGCCGGACTTCGGCTCGATTCGCCGAAGCCACGACTCATCGATCGAGAAGGTATCCCCGTCGCACAGGATCACCCCCCGCTCGACGACGTTCTGTAGCTCGCGAATGTTGCCCGGCCAATCGTACGCCTTGAGCTGCTTCAAAGTGGTCCTCGACACGTGTCGAATGACCTTGCCTGCCTTCTTGGCGTATCGCGGGATGAGGGACTCGACGAGCAAGGGAATGTCGTCGACGCGCTCGCGCAGCGCGGGGAGTCGGATCGGGAAGACGTTGAGGCGGTAGAACAAGTCCCGACGGAACGTGCCTTCCGCCACGGCCGCGGTCAGGTCCCGGTTGGTAGCCGCGATGACTCGCACGTCCACCGACACGGTTTGGTTCCCGCCCACTCGCTCGAACTCTCGCTCCTGAAGAACCCGCAGCAACGCGACTTGGGTTGCGGGCGGAAGCTCGCCGACCTCATCCAGGAAAATCGTGCCGCCGTCGGCCGCTTCAAAGCGCCCCACACGCCGCTGGAGCGCACCCGTGAAGGAGCCCTTTTCGTGCCCGAACAGCTCGGACGCAATCAGCGAGGCCGGAATCGCGGCGCAGTTCACGCGAATGAAGGCGCCGGCTGACCGCTTGGAACGATCGTGAATGGCATGAGCGATCAGCTCTTTGCCGGTTCCGGTCTCCCCCAGGATCAGGACCGTGGAATCAGT
>DASWEL010000173.1:0-1791 GCA_036394755.1 Gemmatimonadales bacterium
CCGGGGCAGGCAACACCGGCTCCGTGGATCAATGTGGTCGCCAATCCCCGATTCGGCTTCCAAGTCGCGGCGGAGGGAGGCGGATTCACGTGGGCGCTGAACAGTCGTGAGAACCAGCTGACGCCGTGGGCAAACGATCCCGTCACCGATCGCCCCGGCGAGGTGCTGTATCTGCGCGACGAGGAGAGCGGCGAGCTGTGGGGACCGACGGCCTTGCCGATCCGGGATCACGGCACGCACTACAGCGCGCGGCACGGACAGGGATACAGCCGGTTCGAACACTCTGCACACGGCATCGACCTCGACCTCCTCGTGTACGTCCCGATGGGCGATCCCATCAAGATCTCGCGCCTGAAAATCCGCAACACCTCCCAGCGGGCGCGACGTCTTTCAGTCACGGCCTACGTCGAATGGGTGCTGGGGTCTTCGCGGGCTGCCGCGGCACCGTTTGTTGTGACGGCGGTCGACCCTGATACGGGAGCGATGTTCGCGCACAACCCCTGGAACCATGTGTTCGGTTCGCGCGTGGCATTCGCCGATCTCGCCGGACGTCAAACGCAATGGACCGCCGACCGGCGCGAGTTTCTCGGACGACATGGCACCCTCGACAGACCGGCAGCGCTTACCGGGCGAGCAACTCTGTCCCAGCGCGTGGGCGCCGGCCTCGACCCCTGCTGCGCGCTGCAAACCTTCGTGGAACTTGCGGCCGACGAGGTGGTAGAGGTGGTCTTTTTCCTGGGTCAAGCCGCGAGCGCGACCGACGCGCAATCTCTGCTGAGCCGCTACCGGTCGGTCGATCTCGATGCGGTCTTTCACATAGTGGTCCAACACTGGGACGACGTGCTTGGAGTGGTTCAAGTGAAGACGCCGGACCGGTCCCTGGACGTCATCCTCAATCGCTGGATGATCTATCAGACGCTCGTCTGCCGCATGTGGGCGCGATCGGCGCTCTATCAGGCCAGCGGCGCGTACGGATTCCGCGACCAGCTTCAGGATGGAATGGCGCTGGCTCTGTCCAGACCCGACCTGACTCGCGAGCATCTGCTGCGCGCTGCCCGCCGACAGTTCATCGAGGGCGACGTCCAGCATTGGTGGTTACCGTCGAGCGAGGAGGGGTCGACCGGCTCCGGCGTTCGTACCCGCATTGCCGACGATCGCGTTTGGCTGGCGTACGCCACTGCGCACTACGTCGAGGCGACCGGCGATCTCGCGGTTTTGGATGAAAGCGTGCCGTTTCTGGAGGGCCAGGCGCTGCAACCGGGTGAGCAGGACGCATTCTTTCAGCCTGTAATCTCGGACGAGACCGCTTCGCTCTTCGAGCACTGTGCGCGAGCGCTGGAGCAGAGCCTATCTGTTGGAGAACACGGCTTGCCATTGATCGGCACGGGCGACTGGAACGACGGTATGAACCGGGTTGGCGAGTTGGGACGGGGTGAAAGCGTCTGGCTCGGATGGTTCCTGCACGCCACGCTCGTCGCGTTCGCGTCCCTGGCGAGAGCACGAGATCAGCATACTCGCGAGACCCGGTGGCTGACCCACGCGGCAACGCTGCAGCACTCATTGGAGCAAGAGGCCTGGGATGGCGAATGGTACCGACGGGGCTATTTTGACGACGGCACGCCGCTCGGATCCGCCACGAGTACCGAATGCCGGATCGACTCCATCGCGCAATCCTGGAGCGTCATCTCCGGGGCCGCCGACCCGATCCGCGCCGCGCGCGCGATGTCCGCAGTGGATACTCATCTCATTCGACGTGACGAGAGTCTAGCGCTGCTCTTCACGCCGCCCTTC
>DASWEL010000174.1:0-23738 GCA_036394755.1 Gemmatimonadales bacterium
GCGCCGGCCCGGGCCCGCCCGGTCCGCCTCCTGACTGTGCACCTGGATCGAGCGGACACGGACCTCGCGGTCCAGCGGCAGCAACCGCACGCTCGCACCGGCGGCGACGGTCCCGCTCCAGGTTGATCCGGTGACAACCGTACCGGCGCCCGCCAACGCAAATACTCGGTCGATGGGTAAGCGAAAGAGATCATCTGCGGACCGATCTGTGAGATCTGCGGCCACCTCCACCAACGCTCTTTTCAGATCCTCCAGACCCTCCGACTTGAGCGCACTCACGGCAATCGGAGCACGCCAAGGGATCCTACTGCGCTCAAGTCGCGCTGCCACCTCGGTGCGGACGAACGCCAGCCATTCGTCATCCACGAGATCGCGTTTGGTGAGGACGGGGATGCCGCGCCGCACGCCGAGCAGCTCGACGATGGCGAGATGCTCCTCTGTTTGCGGCATGATGCCTTCATCGGCGGCGATGACGAGCAGCGCGACGTCGATCCCGGTCGCGCCGGCGAGCATGTTCTTGACGAATGCTTCGTGGCCGGGAACGTCCACCACGCTCGCCTGGATACCGCCGGGAAGCGGGAGGGGAGCGAAGCCGAGATCGATCGTGATGCCGCGGCGCTTCTCTTCTTCCCAGCGATCGGTATCGACGCCGGTGAGCGCCTTGACGAGCGCCGTCTTGCCGTGGTCGATATGTCCCGCGGTACCGACTACGAACCGAGTGGGACCCACGCGCGGCGCTCCCAGACGTCGATGGCGCTCGACTTCGGCTCCGTGCCGTTTCGTCCAGTCTCATCGAGGTGATGACGGATAAAGCGAGCGACCAGCCGGCGGTGGGCCGCGGCGTGCGCCGCATCCAGCGTGGGGAGTGTCGCCTGCTCGTCGTTCAGGGCGAGGAGATCGCGATAAGCTTGCGGCGGCAGCTTGGTGGGTGGCTGGAGCCCCGCGCAGCTCGCGCACAGCACTCCCCCTTCGGCCGCGCTGAAGGCCACGGTTCCGGAGACAGGATTGCCGTCGCGGACGCACGCATCGAGCTGGGGCGCAAAGCCGAGGACTCCGACCAGGAGCCACAGCCAGCGGACGGCCACCGCGTCAGCTTGCCCAGTCTCCGCGTTCACCAGTGCATCCAGACCCAGGATGAACGCCTCATAGGCCGCCGGCAGCGGGGCCGGCGGCGCCATCTTCAGCATCACTTCGGAGAGCGCGGCGGCGCCGGCAAAGCGGCCCAGATCATCCGCGAGATGGCGTCGCAGCTGGACGACGTCGAACGCCGCCAGCGTCTGCAGCTCGCGGGTCTCTTTGTGATAGAGCTGCGCGACCCCCTCGCTCAGCGTCTCGAGTGCGGCGCCGAAGGGGCTGCGCGGCCGGAGCACCCCCTTCGCGATGGCACTCTGCACCCCGTAATCGCGCGTCGCGAGGCGCACGATCTTGGAGGTCTCGCTGTAGCGGTAGGTCCGTAGGACGATCGCGGGTGTCGAAACAAGACTCACGCAGGGAATATAGCCGACGCCAGCATTTCCAGACCGTCCACGACACGTGGGCCCGAGCGGCTGAAGTAGGCCGACGCGTCGAGCAGGTGTACCCGGGGCGCGAGGCCGCGCAGCACGTCGTCGTAGCGCTCGGCTTCGCGCCGCGTCTCCGCGAGATTGAAACCGCACGGCATGATCAACAGCAGATCGGGATCGAGCGCGCGCAGCTCCGGCCATTCCATCCGGTACGACGGCCGCCCAGCGGTTCCCGCCAACAGGTCGCCGCCGGCCGCGGCGATGAGCTCAGGCACCCAGTGACCGGGGACGTACGGCGGATCCAGCCACTCGAGTGCGAGGACGCGCGGCCGCGGTCGATTGGCAACACTCGCGCGCACCGCGCTGATGCGCCCCTCCATGTCGGCAACGCAGTCTTCCGCCTCCTGCACCGCTCCAGTCGCGCACCCGACGTCGCGAATGCTCGAGAGAATCGCGGCGAGGTCGTGGGCATCGAGGGTGAGAACCTGTGTCCCCTCAAACGATGCGAGGACTTGCTTCTCCGGCACCGCGCATACGTCGCAGATTCCCTGCGTGAGTATGAGGTCCGGCTCGAGCGCTTTGAGTCCATCGATATCGATCTCATACACGCTGCCATAGTCGCGCAGCGCCGCGCGGACGGCCGAGTCAATCTCCCCGCTCGACAGCCCCTCGAGGTTGGCTCTCGGCCGCGACAACCGCGGTCGGTTAGTAATGCTGGGCGGGTAATCGCAGCTGTGCGAGATCCCGACGAGCCGGTCTTCGAGCCCGAGCGCGCAGACAATTTCCGTCGCGCTGGGCAGCAGCGAGACGATGCGCGACCTCGCAACTAGCACTCGGTCATTGTGCAGGGTGGAGCACGATGAACTTTACGTCGTCCTTGGAAACAGCCCGGAGCCAAGCGATCAGCTCGTCCACACTCTCGGGCGGCGCGATACCCTTGTGGCCTGACATGGTATGCGTGACACGCAGCTCGCGACCGTCCTGTGCGTATGCCGCAGTAAAACTCCCGAACTGACTCGTCTCGGTTACGTTGGGCGGCAGCTCAGCCTTCCAACCGGGCGGCAGGGTCATCCGCAGTTCCGACGAGAGCTCGATGGGACCGACGACGGCGGTGATGTTGATCGGGAAGCGGCGCGGCTTCCGTCGCTCGAGCTGCGACGCGAGACCGGTACCCACCGAGGAGGAGCTCGACACCACGGAGGGCAGCGTGAAGAATCGCGTACTACCGCTACTCGAGAGCACCGGGGCGTCGTGCACGGCGACGGTGACGAGCGGCTTGGCCTGGAGATCGCGCCCATCGAACAGCGTCACACTGTCACCGGTCGCGCCTGCGAACACCCCGTTCGCGAGCGCCTGAGCCAGACGACTCAACTCGTCCTTGTTCAACACGCGGGCGTAGGCACGGCGCAGCCCGTACTGCAGCCGCCCGCTCTTCGTCTCGACATAGCGACCCGTGAAATGACCGTCGGCGCTGAGTTCCCCGACGAGACGAATCTCCGAGCGATTCGCTGATATTGGGCTTTCCGGGAGCGTCACTCCTTCGAATTTCCCGTCGTCATGCACGACCAGGGCAAACGAACCTTCCTCGGACGGGGGCAGCTCGCCGTACGGCGTCAGGTCGGACGTAAGATCGAGGTAGATGCGGCCACCTCGCGGCTCCCCGCGATCCACCGCCGCGATCATGTGATTGAACTGCTGGGCTGTCGGCAGCGTCGAGTCCGCGCCGCCGGTCGAGCTCAAGAGTACGGGAAAGGCGGTCAGACCCATTCGGCGCGCCAAGGCGATGAAGAGCGTCGCCTTGTCCTTGCAGTCGCCATAGCGCGTCTCGACGACCTGCGCCGGCAGTCGCGGCAGGTACCCGCCGATGCCAAGCGAGAGCGAGACGTAGCGGAAATCCTGTGACACCCAGCGATGCACGGCGCGCAGCGAATCATCCAGCGTACGCGCATCCTTCACGTGCTCGGCCAACTGTGTCTCGAGCTCGGGGTTGAGTGCGTAGCGGCCGGCGGAAAGCCCGGCGTACCAGCTGGCGAGATCGCCCCATGTGATCGGCGCTGCGACCTCGATCTTAACGGAGAGGGTATTGGGCACGGCCGCGAACGGCTCTCCCTCGATCTTCTCCACGTCGTTGGTGGCCCACGTGTAGACGTGCCGGCCGTGCGATACCGTCTCCAGGCGCTTGAAGTGGACGTTCTCTTCCTGGATGCGCGGAGCGAGCGATGCGGGCACATCCATCACCAGGCGCGAGCGCCGGGTGAGCAGGCCCGTCGTCACGCGCCAGCCGCTGTAGAAATCGCGGGGCACGAGCGGTTTCACGCGCTCGACCGTGTAACTCCAGTCGACCAGCGTCCCGGGGGCGACGCCGCTCAGCGTGACCCGACGGACTTTCTGATCGGAGTACACCGGCGCTTCGAATGCCACGGGCGCGAGCGACTCCTGCTCGTGCGCGGGCTTCTCGCTGATGACTTCGCCGTCCGGCTTCAGCACACGGATCCAGTTTACCGTGAGCCGCTCGGAGCCGCCCGAGTAGGAGAAACTCTGCTCACCCCAGGTCTGCGCGCCGTCCTGATTCAGAATCTGAATGACTTGCCGGTAGGTGCGGCTGCTCCGGCCGTCGGCCTCGAAGCGCAACACGCCATCGTCGAGCAGATAGACGTAATCCTCGTCGGCGTAGTCCGCGGGATTCACCGACAGCTTGTATATCGTGTCGTTCCGGACCGACGGGTCGCCCCCTGGCGTGATACGGGGGGCCTGTGAAAGCGCTGGACGCGCGAGAAGAGCAAGCAGCGCGGCAAGAGCGAAACGGTGCATCGGACACCCTCCAACGACTGGTCGAAGCTCGGAAACTAATTCAGCGTCACTCCTA
The DNA here is from genome assembly GCA_036394755.1 of Gemmatimonadales bacterium. Classification (GTDB taxonomy): domain Bacteria; phylum Gemmatimonadota; class Gemmatimonadetes; order Gemmatimonadales; family GWC2-71-9; genus 20CM-2-65-7. The sequence continues at coordinate 4,369 of DASWEL010000174.1, forward strand.
CCCCAAGGAGCACGGTGCGGCCCCGCGGACGAAAGCCCGGAATCTCCTTCGCTTGATCGTTGAAGAGGTTCTCAGCACTGCCCGAGAGCACGACCCGGTGGAGCGTGTACTCGGCGGCGAGATTGACGCGGGTGTAGGAATTTTGCGACACCCGCCGCTGCCCCACCGGACGACTGAAATCGAGATCGTCGCGCTTCCCCACCCAACGGGCTCCCAGGGTCACGCGGGTCTGCGTACCCATCGTGGCGACGAGCTGCGGGGCGATCATGTGCACGGGCCTGCGAATGAGCGGCTTGCCTGGCACGAACAGACCGTCGGGATCGCTCGCCGAGCCCGACTGTTGGACGCGGGTATGGAGATACGTGTATTTCACGGAGAGCGCCACGCGGGTCGTCACCGTCTGGTCGAGACTGGCTTCGACCCCGTCGGCGATCGCGGCGCCTACATTGAAATAGTTGACGGAATCTGGTCCGACCGGCGTCGAGGAGTACTCGATCAGGTCGCGGAATCGCTGGTTGAAGTACGTCACCGCAACTGGACCGCGCTCGACTCCCACCTCCCAGCTCAGCGAGCGTTCGGGCTTGAGATGCGGATTTCCCACGACGAAGCCGCGCGCGAAGTTCTCGAAGAAGGTTGGCTCCTTGAACCCGGTCCCCGCCGAGAAGCGCACCCGAGCCAGGTCCAACCGGTAGACGACACCGCCCCGGTAGGTGGCGTGTGTACCGAATTGCGAGTTGTCGTCGAGACGGGAGCCAAGTGTCACGGCGGCTCGTCCCGCGGGGACGACCGCCTGCGTGAAGTAGCCGGTGTTGTTGCGTTGGACATCGATCGAGTCAGGGAACGGCCCGAACGCAGCGGAGGTGAACTGGCTCCTGCCGTGCTGCCGCTCATCCTCGTACTCGATCCCGCCCGTCACGGACGCTCCGCCGTGGGCACGCCAAGTGAGCATCGCGCTCGTCGTCGCCCGGCGCACGTAATCGCGGCTCCAGTAAGCGTCCTGGCCCGGTGAGTCGGGATCGTCGGTGTACAACAGGCGCGCCTCCTTGACTCCGGCTGTGACGCGCGCCTCGAGGTGCTGCCCCAGCACCCGCCCCGCAGTCAGACTGAGCAGCGGACCGCGCTCGGCGGCGCGCTGGTTCGAGTCCACCGGCGCTCCGGTGCCGTCGGTCGGGAAATGGTAGAGGTCGTCGCCGTAGCGATACGTCAGGCTCGCGTCGCTGCGCGCATCCGGTGCCACCCGCAGTCCCGCAGTGACCACGCTGTTGCGGTACTGGTTGTTGTATGGATACAGGCCGTCGGAGGAGAATCGGGACACCCGCGCGGAGTAGCCGACCGTTCTGGTGCCGCCGGCAATATCGATCGCGCTTTCGGTGGAGCCGTAAGTCCCGCCGTGCAAATCCGCACCCACTCGGGCAGGGCCCTGCCCCGTTCGCGTGAACACCTGAATGACTCCAGTCACAGCATCGGTGCCGTACAGGACACTCACGGGTCCCCGGACAATTTCGATCCGATCGATGTTGTCGGTGGTGAGATGGGCCAGATCGATGGTACCGCCCGCCTGGTTCAGCGGCACGCCGTCGAGCAGCACCTTGGTGTAATCGCTCTCGCCGCCCCGCATGAACAGCGATGTCTGCCCGCCGAAGCTTCCCGTCTCCACCACGTGGGCTCCTGGAACGGTCTCCAACGCCTGCGCCACGGTGCGAATGCCCTGCGCGACGAGATCCGTCCCGCGGAGCACGGTCACCGCCGAAACGACAAGATCCGCCGCGACGGGTACGCGAGTGGCCGTCACCACGACGGGCTTCAGCACCACGGTGTCTTGCGGTTGCTGCATGGTGAGGGCGAGCACGAGTAGCGGCAGGTTCATGCGCGGGACTCCTTCGGTTGGCGCAGGGGGACCATCTGGGGACGGCCATCGACGGTCTGCATCGCGACTGGCCACGAAAACACCTTCTCTACGGTCTCTTGGGTAAGGACGTCGTTGGGTGGACCGGCAGCGACGGGCCGTCCGCCTTCGAGCAGCAGCAGCGAGTCGGCGAACCGGGCCGCAAGGTTCAAGTCGTGCGTGATCATGAGCACCCCAAGGCCCTGCTCGTGTACGAGCCCGAGTACCAGCTCGAACAGGCCCATCTCGTGTTTCAGGTCGAGCGACATGCCAGGCTCGTCGAGGACGAGGAGCTTGGGTTCCTGCGCGAGCGCCCGGGCGACTCGGACGCGCTGGTACTCGCCGCCCGACAGGGTCCAGAGCCAGCGGTCGGCGAGGTGGAGCGCGTCGCAGGCCGCGAGCGCGCGATCCACGGCGTCATGATCTGCGGCGCGTTCGCGGCCCCAGAGCGAGAGATGGGGATAGCGGCCGAGCAGAACCGTTTCGCGCACGCGCTGCGGAAAGAGATTGTCCTCGCGCTGGGGGACGACGCCCACGAGCTTGGCCAGATCCTGGCGCGGCCACGTCGATGCAGAACGACGATCAACGTCGGCACGTCCCACGAGAGGCGACACAGCACCCAGGGCAATCCTCACGAGAGTGGTCTTGCCGCTCCCATTGGGCCCGAGGACGGCATGGAACTCTTTCGGTGCAATCGCCAGCGAAACTCCCTGCAACGCCTCGGATGTTGCGCCTGGATAGCGATAGTGGACGTCTTGGAGACGGAGTAGCGGTGTCATAAGACCGTACGTCGTACGTCGTGCGTCGTGCGTGGTGACGCAGACGATTCCCGACGAACGACGCACGACGGACGACGCACGTGCTTCATATCGTCCACCGCTTGAGAAGGAAGGCGAACACAGGGACGCCGATGAGGGCAGTGACCACACCCACCGGCAGCTCGCGCGGTGCCACGACGGTGCGCGCCAGCGTGTCGGCAAACGCGAGCAGAGCGCCGCCGCCGAGAAAGGCGGCCGGGAGCAAGGACCGGTGCCGGTGGCCCCACGTGAGCCGCGCGATGTGCGGCACGACCAACCCGACGAAACCGATGACGCCGGAGACCGCTACGGCGGCCGCCGTGAGGAGCGACGCCGCCAGATACACCCGCCGTTTTACCTTCTCGACATCGGCGCCGAGGTAGCTCGCGGACTCTTCGCCCAACGCCAGGAGATCGAGGGGACGAGAGGCCGCGAAGAGTACGGCCAGTGGAATTGGGGCGTAGAGTGCCACGAGCAGCACGGAATCCCACGACGCTCCCGACAGCCCGCCCCACAGCCACAGGAACGCGTTCCGCAGCTCGGCGGCGTCGGCGAGCGACACGATCGCCGTCGTGATCGCGGCGGCGAACGCGCCGATCGCCACGCCGCCGAGCAACAGAATGCGCGGGTCGAGGCTCGCTCCACCGATGAGCCCGAGCCGGTACACCAGGCCGAGCGCGGCGAGCGCGCCGATGAACGCTGCAATGGGGAGCGCCCACGGGCCGGGTAAGTGGAGCGCGATCGCGAGAACCGCGCCGAGCCCCGCTCCACCGGACAAGCCCAGGAGGAACGGATCGGCGAGGGGATTGCGGACGAGCGCCTGCAACCCCGCGCCGGCCACGCCGAGCGAGCCGCCGACCAGAAAGGCGAGCAGCGCGCGGGGCGCGCGGAGACTCCAGACGATGTCCGAGTGGAGCAGCTCGCCGAGGGGCACAGCGGCGGGGCCCAGCACCACGCTGAGGACCAGCGCGATTACCACGACCGCACCTAGGATGATCCATTTCATCGGTGCGGTCCACGATGTAGGGGCGCAGCATGCTGCGCCCCTACGTCATCGTACTCGAGCCTTTCCCGCAATTCCCGAATCGCCTGACCGGAGCGCGGCCCGGGGCGGCCGAACAAGGAGCCGGGGAGCAACAGGAAGTGTCCCTCGCGGACGGCGCGCACGGCGCGCCATTCGCGTCGCTTCGCGAACGCGGGCGGGACCGCGGAATCCGCAAGGACGGCAATCCATTGCGGATCGCGGGCGACGATCGTCTCGAGCGAGACCTGAGCGGAGGGCGCCGCGACGTCGCCGAAGACGTTGCGGGCACCGGCTTGCGTCGCCAGCTGATCCAAGTAACTGCCGTGGCCGATGATGATCGGCGGGTTGTCCCACACGACGAACGCGAGCGACGTAGTCGATGGTGGTGGAAGACGGCCAGCCAGACTATCCAGCACGATCGCGAGTGACTCCGCCTGCTCTTGGCGCCCCGTCAACCGACCCAGCGTCCGGGCCGCGGGACCGAGGTCTTCCAGGCGGTTCAAGTCGATCAGCACGGTCTGGATGCCGGCGCGTTCGAGCTGTTTGGCGGCCGTCACATTCGGACCCGCGTTGTACAGCACGACCAGGTCGGGCTGCCGCGCCATCACCGCTTCGACATTCGGCGGCAGACCGTCGCCAACGCTCGGAACGCTCAGTGCCGCGGGCGGATAGTCGCACCATTGGGTGCGGCCCACGACGCGATCGCCCGCACCAATCGCGAACAACAGCTCAGTGAACGATGGGAGTAACGAAACGATGCGGTCTGACGGTCGGACGGTCTGACGGTCGGACGGTCTACAACCGACAACGAGAAGAACGACAAATAGAAGTCTTCGCAGCACCATCCCTCCCGCGAGGGAACCGACTGGTGGCGCGAACGAAGACGTCTCCTGGCTTCGGGCGATCCAGCTCGCCTTCCCGGGTTACCCCAGTGGCATTGAGCCGATCACAGCTTGCCCGTTACAGTGGCGGGGCCGCGCCGGAGTTGCACCGGCTTCCGTATCCCCATTCGCGAAATTGAACTGCTAGCTCAGTCTAGGCGGGGTCGGTCTCCGGCGCAATGCCCACACCAGCGCGACCACCATGCCGATCGCGAGCAGCGCGATGACGTAGGGCAGCAGCATCTGCGCCCGGAATTTTCCGCCGGGCAGTCGAAGCTCGACTGTGTCTGCCGGCGCAAGCGGACCAGCTCGATAGGCGGCGAAATGTCGCCCCTCGAGCTCTTTCACGCCGAGCGACTCGAGTTTCGGCGCGCTGACCACCGCGGTGGTGTCCTCGACCAGCAGGTTCATTTCGTCGGTCGGTTGATCGACCGGAATCACGAGCGCGCGTGTGCCGGCGGGAAGCGAGTAGCCGTAGCTGATCTGCTTCACCGGCCCGGGTGGAATCGGCGCGAATACGATCACGCTGTCGTGGCGGAACTGCATCGCGTCGCTCGAGATGTCGCCCTGCCCGCCGCGAAATTGTCCCGCCCCGGTCGGGACGCGGCCCGCCCATGTGGGAGCGAGCGTATCGCTGGTCACGCGCGTCGCGACGCCGCTGTTCTGCAGCTCCAGGATCTCGAGCACCTCACGCGTCCCATCGTCGCCGGCACGCGCCACCGTGGCCAGCCGCCGCGCCAGCCGGATCGGCGGGCCAGTGGTCGTGGTGGAAAACGCAATGAGATCTTCGACGTGGACGGCGGGGCGACCGGTGATGTTGAGCGGCAATGAAAAGTAGGCGATGCTGTCGAACAACACACTGACGGCGTACGCGCTGGTGCTGTCCGGACTGCGCAGCGTCATGCGATAGCGCCCGCGGGCGTCGCTGCGCACCGAATCGAGCGGACCGGCCGCGTCGCGCGCCAGGCGGTGCAGTACCACCCAGGTATTGACGAGCGGCACGGTATCGCGCCCGCCCTGCAGCACGCGCCCGCTGACGCTCACCGCTTGGGAGCAGAGCGCCGTGGGGATGCCGACCAGCAGCAACAGGCTACGGCGTAAACTTGCCGAAATCTTCGGGATCGAGGTTCTGGAGGTACGACTTCAGCGTATCGGCGTCGAGGGGGCTGCCCCCACCTGGCTGGATGGCGCCCTCGCTCGTGTCGACGGACGTGAGCTCGAGCAGCGTCTCGCTCGTCAGGATCGGCGCTTTGAGCCGCAGCGCCAGTGCGATCGAATCGGAGGGACGGGCATCGATCTGAATGACCGTGTCGCCGCGATAGATGTGCAGCTCCGCGAAATACGTGTTGTCCTTCACCTGGGTGATGATCACTTTGCGCAGCTCGGCGCCCAGGCCGACGATCACCTGCTTGAGCAAGTCGTGCGTCAGGGGACGTGAGAATTTGACGCCGGCCAGCTCCATCGCGATCGCGCTCGCTTCGGCCGGTCCGATCCAGATGGGCAGCACACGCTGTCCATCGTTTTCTTGAAGAATCACGACCGGCGTGTTTGTCGTACGATCCAGCCCGAGGTGAGCTACCCGAACCTGCAGCATGCCTCCCCCCGGGGCGCTCATCAGGTGCCCATATCCCAGGACGCGAGATACTTGCGCTGTGCGGCGGTGAGGGTGTCGATCGCCACGCCCATCGACTGCAGCTTGAGACGCGCGATCTCCTGATCGAGGTCGGCCGGGATGCGGTGAACGTCCTTCGTCAGCTTCTTCGCGTTATTGACGACGTACTCGGCGGCGAGCGCCTGGTTCGCGAACGACATGTCCATGACGCTCGCGGGATGGCCCTCGGCGGCCGCGAGGTTGATCAGGCGACCTTCCCCGAGCACGAAGAGCTTCTTGCCGTCGAGCTGGAACTCCTCGACGAACTCGCGCACGGCGACGGGTCCTTTGGCGACCTTCTTCAACCCCTCGAGATCGATTTCCACGTTGAAGTGCCCCGAGTTTGCGACCACGGCGCCGGATTTCATCGCGCGCATGTGTTCCACCCTGAGGACCTCCACGTTACCGGTCAGCGTCACAAACAAGTCACCGATCGGCGCCGCTTCTTCCATCGGCATGACCCGGTAGCCGTCCATCTGCGCTTCGAGCGCTTTCATGGGGTCGATCTCGGTCACCAGCACGTTCGCGCCGGCGCCGCGCGCCCGCAGCGCGAATCCGCGGCCGCACCAGCCATACCCCGCGACGACCACCGTGCTCCCGGCGATCAGGAGGTTGGTGGCCCGGATGATTCCGTCCAGCGTGGACTGGCCGGTCCCGTAGCGATTGTCGAACAGGTGCTTGGTCAGCGAATCGTTCACGGCAATCACGGGGAACTGGAGCACGCCATCCTTCGCCATCGCCTTCAGGCGGATGACGCCGGTCGTCGTCTCTTCAGTCGAGCCGATGACGCCGGCCACCAGCGCCTTCCGTTCGGCAGCGGAAAGCGTTTCCACCCATTTGCGCACGGGCGGCGCGAGATCGTCCAGGCGGTTCAGCGCGATCATGTGCAGCGCGCTGACGAGATCGGCGCCATCGTCCATGGTGATGTCGGCGCGCTGCGCGAGCGCGGCGCGAATGTGCTCGTAATAGGTCTCGTGATCTTCGCCTTTGATCGCGAAGACCTTGATGCCGTGATTCTTCACGAGATGCGCCGCGACGTCGTCCTGCGTGGACAGCGGGTTCGACGCGCACAGCGCAACGTCGGCCCCACCCGCCTGGAGCGTGACCGCGAGGTTCGCCGTCTCCGTCGTCACGTGCAGACACGCGGCGAGTCGCTTCCCCGCCAGCGGCCGCTCGCGCGTAAACCGCTCGCGCATCTGCCGCAACACCGGCATCGAACGCTCGGCCCATTCGGTCCGCCGCCGTCCCTCATCGGCGAGCCGGATGTCCTTGATGTCGTTGGTGGCTTTCGCCCCAGCGCCAGCGCCGCCTTTAGTCATCGTATCAGACATTTGCCTTCCGGGTTGTACGGGACGCCCGCTCCGCCGCGACTTTCAGCTCTTCGGCGCGATCGACGTGCTCCCAGGTGAATAGCTCGACGTCACGCTCGCCGACCTTCCGCCGCTCGGGCGCCCGGCCGAAATGGCCATAGGCCGCGGTGGGCCGATAGATAGGATTGCGCAGATTGAGTGCCTGGATGATACCGCCGGGGGTGAGATCGAAAACTTCACGGACCGCCGCTTCCAGAGCGTCCTGGGGCACGGTACCCGTCCCGAACGTGTCGACCATGATCGAAACGGGCTCCGCCACACCGATTGCGTAGGCGACCTGCGCCTCGCAGCGCTTCGCGAGCCCGGCGGCGACGATGTTCTTCGCCACCCAGCGCATCGCGTAGGTCGCGGAGCGATCGACTTTGGAGGGGTCTTTGCCGCTGAATGCGCCGCCGCCGTGCCGTGCCATACCGCCGTAGCTGTCGACGATGATCTTCCGGCCCGTGAGCCCAGCGTCCCCCTGCGGGCCGCCCACCACGAATCGCCCCGTGGGGTTCACGAGCACCTTCTTGTCGTTCACTTCGAAACCTGCGTCGCGCACCACCGGCCGCACCACATGGGCGAGGATGCCGGCCCGCAGCTGCGCGTTGTCGATCATGTCGGAGTGTTGTGCCGATACCACAATCGTGTCGACGGCGATCGGCTTGGACCCCTCGTACACCACGCTGACCTGCGTCTTGCCATCCGGCCGCAGCCACGGGAACTCCCCGCTTTTCCGCACCGAAGCCAGGCGCTCGGCGAGCCGATGGGCGAGCACGATGGGGAGCGGCATCAGCGACGGTGTCTCGTCGGTCGCGTAGCCGAACATCATCCCCTGATCCCCTGCTCCGCCCTTATCCACTCCCATTGCGATGTCGGTGGACTGGCGGTCGATGGTCGTCAGCACGGCGCAGGTCTGCGCGTCGAAGCCGAAGTTCGCGTCGGTATAGCCGATCGAGGTGATCGTCCCGCGCACGATGTCCGGAATGTGGACATAGGTGGAGGTGGTGATCTCCCCCGCCACGACGGCCATTCCGGTCGTGACCAGCGTTTCGCACGCGACCCGGGCGTTCGGGTCCTCGAGGAGGATCGCGTCAAGCACCGCGTCGGAGATCTGATCCGCGATCTTGTCGGGATGTCCTTCCGTAACCGACTCGGAAGTGAAGACGTGACGATGAGTTGGCATGTTTTAGGTCCTTAGAGTTTCAAACTACCGGAGCGCCGTCCCGCGGGCAACCGCGCGTCGGGATCGAGCAGGGTTTCATCCACCGCTTCCGTAAGTGCAAATCGCAAGATGTCGAGCGCCAGGTCTGCCGAGCGCGCCGCGAGCGCCGCATCGGCGGCGGCGCGGGCTTGCGCCGTCGTCACCTGGCGGATGAGCCACTTGATGAGCGGCAGTGCGGGCGGCGCGACGGACAGGGTTTCGTATCCGAGGCCTAGCAAGAGGAATGCCGAGAGGGGTTCCGATGCCATCTCCCCACAGACGCTGGCCGGTTTGTTAGCGGCGCGCGACGCTTCCGCAACGAGTTTGAGCAGGCGGAGGACACTCGGGTCGTGCGGCGTGAAGCGGTCCGCTAGACGCGCATTTCCGCGATCGACCACCAGCGTGTACTGCGTGAGGTCGTTCGTCCCCACGCTGAGGAAGTCGCTGATCTCGACGAGGCGATCGGCCATGACGGCCGCCGCCGGCGTCTCGACCATGACGCCCAACGGCACCGTCTTGGCAGCGGGCACGCCTTGCCTCTCCAGGCGGGCAGCCTCCTCGTGCATCATCTCGCGCGTGCGCTCGACTTCGTCGAGCCGCGTCACGAGCGGAATCATCAGGTGAAGATTCGCGGTGACCGCCGCCCGTAACACGGCGCGGATCTGCGTGCGAAACATCTCCGGCTCATCGAGGCAAACGCGAATCGCCCGCCACCCGAGGAACGGATTTGCCTCCGGGGGACCGCGGAACGGCGCGGGGAACTTGTCGCCGCCCAAATCGTAGGTCCGGATCACCACCGGCTGTCCGGGGAACGCCTCGCCGACATGACGGAAATAATTGGTCTGGGCCTCCTCATCCGGCAGCTCACTATGCCCCGTGATCAGGAATTCCGTTCGAAGCAGGCCCACCCCCTCGGCCCCGTGGGCCTTGGCCGGGGCGACCTCTTCGGGGAGATCCACGTTCCCGCGCAGGGCGATGTGGACCCCATCCACCGTGACGGACGGCTGCGTGACGGCTTCTTCAAGACGCACACCGAGCTCGCGCCGACCCGCGTCCTTCCGCTCAGCCTCTTCGATCTCCGCGGGCGTCGGGTTGAGGAGCACCGTTCCCTGCGTGCCGTCGAGGATGGCCTTGGTGCCCTGAGGGATGCGCGCCACCGCCCCGCGCAACCCGAAGATCGCCGGGATCCCGATCGAGTGGGCCAGGATCGCCGCGTGCGAGGTGCGCGTTCCTTCTTCGCTGATCAGGCCGACCACGTGGTCGCGATCGAGCTGCACCGTGAGGCCGGGGGACAGCTCACGAGCAACGAGAATCGATGGCTCCGAGAGACTTTCCCAGACGTCGGACGAACCCTGCTTGTGCATGAGATGCTGGATGACGCGGATCGCGACCCCCGTCAAATCGGCGAGGCGTTCCTTGAGCAAGGGGTTGCCCGCCGCGGTCCACAGATCACGGACCTCGAGCGTCTTGAACTCGAACGCCTTTTCGGCGGTGAGGTGGTTCTCCCGAATCAGCTCGGCAACCCCGCCGATGAAGTCCTTGTCCTCGAGCATCAAGATCTGCGCGTCGAAGATTCGCGCCTCGTCCACGCCGGCACGGTCCTCGGCCTTGGCACGCAGCTCGGTGAGCTGGCCCCGCACGTCTTTGAGCGCGGCGCGCAGGCGCCGCACCTCTTTTTCCACCTGGGTACGCGGCACGACGCGGTGCGGAACCTCCGGCAGCGCCCAGCGCACCGTCACCGTCGGCCCCATCGCGATGCCCGGCGACACCCCGATGCCCTTGAGGAGGCGGTCGCCCGGAGTCACGCGTCTTCCTTTTCCTTGGTTTTCAAATGCATCTCATGAAAGCCCGCGGCCACCAGCGCGCACAACGCCTCCATCGCCTGCTCGGCGTCTTCCCCGTCGGTGCGGATGCGGATCGACGAGCCACACTCCGCGGCGAGCGTCATCATGCCGAGGATGCTCTTGCCGTTCACGACGGCGCCGTCCTTGTGCACCTCGACCGCCGACTTGAACTTGTTCGCCGTCTTGACGAACTCCGCCCCCGGCCGGACGTGCATGCCGAGCGGATTCACGATGAGGGCGTCTCGCTCGATCATGGCCATATCAGCCCCACGACCAGCGCCACGGCGGCGAGCCCGAGCGAGAGCCGCAACCCATTGAGCCGGTCACCGCGCAGACGGAATGCGAGGAAGCTCAGGGCGGCGACGATCCCCAGCGCCACGCGAGCCCACGACTCGAACGGCGCCGAGAGGTAGGCGGCCGTCAACGGCAGAGCAGCGCCGACGGAAAATGCCATCGCGGGGCCGAGCAGCGCGATGGCCTTCTGCAACACGGGATTGTGCAACGCGACGCTCACACGTGTCCCGTGGGTCCAGCCCGCCTTCAGGGCCCACCAGCGCACCGAGACGTGACCGATGTTGTAGACGATCAGAAACACCGCGACGGCGACCCACCCGGCGCCCAGCGCAATCGCCGCCAGCGTCAGACCGGAGAGAAACGGCAGCCACCCGGCCCAGACGAGTCGATCGCCGAGCGACCCGAGCGGCCCGCAGAGCGCCTCGCGAAGCCGCTCGATCTGATCGGGGGCGGCGCCGTCGTGCTCGGCCCGGGCGGCCGCGCCGACGGCGAGCCCGACGAGATAGGGGTGAGCGTTGAAGAAATGCGCGCCGCGCGCCACTGCGGGGCGATACTTGCCATCGGTGAGATCGCGCAGCAGCGGTTCTTCCGCGACGCCGACGCCTACGCCGAGCATCCGCTCGTAATTGTACGAGCCCTGCACCGCGAACAGCCGCAGCAACGCGCGCGCCAGCGCGCCCTTCACCGCAGCCATATCGTCGCCGCAATCCCGCCGGCGAGGCCGGCGGCGAACCACGCGAGGTTGGGGCCGCGCCCCACGAGCCGCAGCGTCCCGGCTGCGCCGGCGGCCAACCCCGTCCCCACGATCGCGACGGCGAGCAGTACGGCGCCCCGCACCGAGAGGACGCCGCCGAGCAGCGGTCGCGCCAGCCAGGCCAACACCAGGCCAAACCCGGTCACCAGCGCGGCGCGCAGCGCGTCGCGCAGCAGTCCGCCGACATGCAAGCGCACCAGCGCGTTCGCGTCGCCCGACTCGAGCTGAGCGGCTGCCGCGTGGACGATCCGCGAGTTTACCCGTCGCAGGACATTGATCGTCACGCCGCCAAATAGTCCGGTGACCAGTCCCACCAGCGCGCCGAGGCCAAGGCCCAGGACACCGGCCGACGCATGCGCGGTCGCGACCGCGGCGACCGTCGCTGGGCCGTATTCGGGGTAGCGCACGGCGCCCACCGGCAGGATGTCGTACTGCAACAGCTCGAAGACGACGCCGAGCTTGAGACCTGTCGGGATGTCGCCGAGGATCGCGCCGGCTACCGTCCCCGCCACGAGCGGACGGGCGATCATCATCTGCGGCAGGCTGACGAGATCCACCCCGACCAGCGTACCCCAGACGAGCAGTGCGATTAACAGCTCGATGGGCAGGATCATGTGAACTCCGCGACCGGTACGGCGCGGGCCGTGGGGACGTCCTGAGCCGTGACGTCCACGCCGCGGGCGGCGAGCTGGCGCAGCTTCGCTGCCTCGTCGTCGGTCAGATACACGAAGCGGAGGCGCTCTCTGCGCCCGGTGCGATGGTGCACACCCCCCACATTGAATCGCTTCACCTGCGGCGCGCGGCCGGCGAGCGCCACGGCCGTGTCGATGTCGCCCACCAGCAGGATTCCGACGCGCGAGTCCGCCTCCCAGTTGGGCATGAGCTCCGCCGCCTTGTCCACGGACGCGAAGATGACCTCGATTTGTGGAGGCACGCCCATCCGGTAGAGGTCCTGCTCCCATTCGCTGCCGCTGACTTCGTCATCGACGAGCACAATGAACGAGACGTCCAGTGGTTGGCCCCACCCGACTACGACCTGCCCGTGGATCAGGCGGTCATCGATCCGGTACAGCGCCAGGCTCATGTACGCGTAACGCGGATTGCTTTGCCGCCGGCGTCGACGGCTCGGCGCGCCGCTTCCGCCGGCGGGATGTCGCGATTGAACACGAAATCGAGCAGCATGGCGAGATTGACACCCGTCACGACAGCGATGTCGGCGCCTCCCTGCTTCGCATAGCGGGCAGAGCTGGTGAAGCATGAGCCACCCGGGAGATCGACGAACAGCACCGCGGGCCCAGCGCCCACCGCCTCGCGCAGCCGCTCGGCAAGCGCCTCGGTGCCGCAGCCTTCATTAGAGATTGGTGTCAGCGCGCCCTCGATACCGGTGATCGCGGTGACCGCGTCCACCATGGCCTTCGCCACCGCGGCGTGCGACACGATGACGCCACGGAGCTCACTCATAATCTTCCTCCAGATAACTCTGCACGCCGCCTTTCTCCCGCATGCGGCGGATCAGCCGCTCGTTGAAGGCGTTCGCGGAATCCACGCCGCTGTAGCGCAGCAGGTGAGTCATCGCGACGACTTCGCAGATCACCGTCAGGTTCTTCCCCGGGTTGAGCGGCACCGTTACCAGCGGCAGCTCGACGTCGAGCAGCTCGGTCCGCTGCTGGTCGAGCCCCGTGCGGTCGTATTCGCGCGTGTTGTCCCAGTCCTCGAGCTGCACCACGACTTCGATGCGCTTCTGCTGGCGCACGGAGCGTATGCCGAACAGCGCGTTGATGTCGATCAACCCAACGCCGCGAATCTCCATATAGTGCCGGGAGATCTCGTGCCCGCGGCCGATCAGGACGTCGTTGCCCCGGCGCGTGACGTGCACGACGTCGTCCGCCACCAGCCGGTGACCGCGCTCGACGAGGTCGAGAACGCATTCGCTCTTGCCGATCCCGGAGCGGCCGCGAAACAGCAGCCCCACTCCGAATACATCGGCGAGCGAGCCGTGCACGGTGGTGCGGGGCGCGAAGGCGTCGTCGAGAAACGGCTTGAGCCGCCGGTAGAACTCGGCCGTCTTGAGCCGCGTGCGGATCACTGGTATGCCTTTGTCGCGCGCCACGACGAGCAGCTCTTCGGGCGCTTCCTGGCCCTTCGTGATGATCACGCACGGCAAGGCGTAGGAGAGAAACGTCTGAATCGTGGCGCTGCGCGCTTTCACGTCGAGGGACGCGAGATAGGTGATCTCGGTCTCCCCCAGGATGTGGATGCGGTCGGTGCCGACGAAACGCGCCGTGTATCCCGCCAGCACCAGGCCCGGACTCGACGCCTCCGGAGAGCGGATCTCGCGGTCGAGTCCGACCTCGGCCGTCAGCAGCTCGAGCTGCAGCGGATCCCCCTTGCGGGCGAGGAGATCGCCGACCTTGAGCCGAGGGGTCGTCGGGGGTGGCGTGGGCGGCGTGGGGGTGTTCACCGGGTGTCAGGCGCTCTCGAACGCCGCGCTGTCCGCCGCGGCCGCGGTGTCTCTTTCTCGTCGAGCAGCTGGCGCTTCATCCGGGCGATCGCAGCATCCAGCGCCGAGCGATGGTCGGCGGCGTGTGACTTCGCCACGTACACGCGTCCCCGTGGCACGTGCACCTCGATCTCGACGCCTGCTTCATCGTGTTCTTCGCTGAAGGTGACCTGCGCGTGGTGCGGCCGGCGAACCAGCTTGACCACTCTTTCGACCAGCTCCCTCGTGAGCACGCGCAGATCGTCATCGACTTCCGTGTGACGGGCGGTGATCGTGATGCGCATGAATCAGTGTCCTCCCATGCGTTCAGCGATGAGCTGCTCGATTTGTGTGAGCGTTGCGCGCGCGGCGGAATCCCAGGAAAGTCCCTCCGCAAAGCTGCGGGCCGCGTGACCGAGACGCTCAACCAGCGCGGGGTCTGCGGCGAGCTCCAGCATGCGGCCCGCCAGCGCGGCTCTGTCTCCGTGTGGCACGAGATAGCCGGTGACACCGTGGCGAACCGATTCCCTGAGCCCCGGACTATCGGACGCCAGGGCCGGCGTGCCGCACGCCGCCGCCTCGACGTTCGTGATACCCCACCCTTCCTTCGGACTCGGGAAGACGACCGCCCAGGCGCGACGCAACAACTGCCGTTTCTCCTGTTCCGGTACATAGCCCAGGAACCGAACGGCGTCGCCCAGCCCTAAACGTGCGACCAACTGTTCGAGTCGAGGGCGATCGTCTCCCTGCCCGCAGATGTCCAACGTAATGTCTGCTCGTGAGGCGCGCGCCGCGGCGACCGCCTGCAGCGCAAACTCTACCCCTTTATAACGCTTCAGTCGCCCCAGGTACAAGAATGTAGGGCGAGCGGCGCGCGGCGTCGCGGCATCGGGCCGAAACCAGGCCGAATCGACTCCGGGATGCACGACCGTGATGCGGTTGGACGGTATCCCGCGCCGCACCAGATCGTCGCGCGTGCTCTCCGAAATCGCGTGAAATCCCGCCCCTTCATAAACCTGGGGAATAGCTAGCTCGGCGGCCCAGACGACCGCCGCCATCGGCGCACTCGCTTCCGCAAAGGCCGTGGTCCCGAAGAGATGTGGAACGATCGCCAGCAGTGGCAGGTCCGTCAGCGCCGGAAGAAACAGCGGGACTTTGTTGATATCCTCGACGACGACGTCGAATGGCCGTTCCCGCAGCGCGCGCGCCACGGCACCGCGGCCTCGCAGCGCGAAGCTGAGGCGGCCGCCCACGCGCCGCACGTGAATCCGATCCAGCAGGGCGGTTGGAGCGCATCCGGGCCAGCCGCTGGCGATCAGGTGGACGTCGTGCCCCCACTCGGCGATGCGCGCGAACAGCGCATGCAGATGGATTTCGGCGCCACCGGCCTGCGGATTCTCCCGATCGTTCCAGTTGACGACCAGTATTCTCACAGCGCGCCCGTCTCCCGGGCGACGGCGTCGAGGATGCCATTGATGAAGCCCGGCGCACGTGAGCCGGCGAACCAATGGGCGAGCTTCACCGCCTCATCGATGACCACGCGCGACGGGGTGGACGCCTCGTCCAGCTCGGCGAGCGCGAGTCGCAGGATGTTTCGCTCCACGACGCCCACGCGCTCGAGCCGCCAGTGCTCGGCGGCATCCGCGATCCGGCGGTCGAATTCCGGGAGGCCGGCAATCGCCTTGGCGGCGAGATCGGCGCCGCGGTCGTACCCTCGGGGCGCTCGGCCGTAGATCACCGCGACGCGGGCGACCACAGCTTCAATCGTCGGCGCGCCGGACAGCTCCCACGCGTACAGAAGCTGGAGGGCGCGGGCGCGCGCTTTAGTCTCGGGGCGCTGCACCGAGCCTCTCGAGCGCGTCGGCGGTCTCGAGGGCCGCCTGCGCCGCCTCGGCACCTTTGCTGACCCGCGCCAACGCCTGAGTCTCGGTCTCCGTGGTAAGCACGCCGAACCCGACCGCGATGCGATGGGCCAGCGCAACGTTGCCGAGGCCGCGCGCGGCCTCACCAGCGACGTATTCGAAGTGCGGTGTCTCGCCGCGAATCACGCATCCCAACGCCACAATCGCGTCGAACCGCTCGCTCTCGGCCGCCGCCTCGGCAAGCACGGGCAGCTCGAACGCACCGGGCACCCACGTGACTTCCACGTTCGCGTCCGCGATGCCGCCGCGGCGCAGCGCTTCGCGTGCGCCGTCGAGGAGCTTCGACGTGATGTGCTCGTGAAAGCGACTCACAATGATCGCCACACGCCGCTGGCGGTTCGAGGTGCGCGCCGCGGAGGGTGCTCGGTGTGGCACGATCAGTGCGTGAGGAAGTGGCCGAGCTTGTCTCGCTTGACGTCGAGATAGGCCCGATTCTCATCCGACGGTGCCGGCACGATGGGCAGCCGCTCGACGATCTCGAGCCCGTAGCCTTCGAGGCCAATCAGCTTCATCGGATTGTTCGTCAGCACGCGGATCGACGACAACCCGAGATCGAGCAGGATTTGCGCGCCGATGCCGTAGTTCCGCAGATCCGGCTTGAAGCCGAGCTTCTCGTTGGCGGTGACGGTGTCATGGCCCTGATCCTGCAGCTCGTACGCCTTGAGCTTGTTGAGGAGGCCGATGCCGCGCCCTTCCTGGTCCAGATACACGACCGCTCCCGCCCCCGCCTCCGCGATCATCCGCATCGCACTGTGCAGCTGCCAGCCGCAGTCGCAGCGCGCCGAGCCGAAGACGTCCCCGGTCAGACACTTGGAGTGCATCCGCACGAGCACCTGCTGCTTGCCCGCGACATCGCCGTACACCAGGGCGATGTGCTCCGCCTCGTCCACGTCGTTCCGATAGCCGATGATCCGGAATTCGCCGAACGGCGTCGGGAGCCGCGCGTCGGCCACGCGATGGACCAGCCGCTCGTGCTTGAGCCGGTAGGCGACGAGCTGCGCCACCGTGATGAACGTGAGACCATGCTGTTGGGCGAACCGCTCGAGATCGGGGCGGCGCGCCATCGAGCCGTCCGGATTGAGGATCTCGCAGATCACACCCGCGGGATACAGCCCGGCGAGCCGCGCGAGGTCGATGCTTGCTTCGGTCTGGCCGACGCGCTGCAGCACGCCGCCGCGACGCGCCCGCAACGGAAAGACGTGACCGGGCCGCCGCAAATCGCTCGGTACCGTCGAGGGATCGATCGCAACGCGAATCGTCGCGGCCCGGTCGGCAGCCGAAATCCCGGTCGTGACGCCGAACCGCGCTGCGGCATCGATGCTGATCGTAAACGCCGTTTCGTGCGATTCGTTGTTGTGCTCGGTCATCTGCGGCAGCCCGAGGGCCTGGCAGCGCTCGGGCGTCAGCGGCATGCAGATGAGACCGCGCGCGTGCGTCGCCATGAAGTTGATCATCTCGGGCGTCACCTTTTCGGCCGCGCCGATCAGATCCCCCTCGTTCTCGCGCCGCTCGTCATCGGCCACGATGACGAGCTTGCCGGCCCGAATATCCGCGATCGCCT
Source organism: Gemmatimonadales bacterium (assembly GCA_036394755.1). Classification (GTDB taxonomy): domain Bacteria; phylum Gemmatimonadota; class Gemmatimonadetes; order Gemmatimonadales; family GWC2-71-9; genus 20CM-2-65-7. Next base: position 22,014 of record DASWEL010000174.1, read on the forward strand.
GTTCTACTGCGCTGAACGACATAGCTGCCTCACGTACTTTCCAAGAACGTCTGCCTCGACATGCACCCGATCACCGCTGCCGAGCTTTCCCAACGTCGTATGCTCGCGTGTGAACGGCACGAGCGACACCTGCACGATCCCGTCTTCCGCCAACGCGTTCACGGTCAAGCTTACGCCGTCCACCGTGATGGCCCCATGGAGGACCGTCGTTTCTTCGACTTCGGGCGGCACGCGAATATCCACGAGCATCGCGTCCTCCACTTCGGCGACCCCTGCGACGGTACCCACGCCATCGACGTGGCCCTGCACGAAATGCCCGCCGAACCGGTCCCCTGCCCTGAGCGCCCGTTCCAGGTTGACGCTCCGGCCCTTTTTCCACTCGCCGATCAACGTTCGGTCGAGCGTCGTCTGCACGGCGTGGACCATAAAGGCGCCTTTGAGAACCTTCTCGACGGTCAGGCACGCACCATTGAGCGCGATGCTCTCACCCTTCTTCACGCCCTTGTAGGACGCCTTTACGCGCAGTTCCACGCCGTTGTTCACGTGCACCGCCTCGATCCGGCCCACCGCATCTACGATTCCGGTAAACATAGCCGTCGATCCAAGACCAATAATGTATCAGAGCCCAAGGGGCGCCGCTCCACGACTACCCAGCGCGGCGCTTCGGCAAGCGGGACGGCCGGAACACCCGGAAAAGCGGGCACCGCACTCTCGCCGAGCCAGACGGGCGACTGCACCCAGTACAACCGGTCTACGAGCCCCTCGGCCAGGAGTTTGGCGCCCAGCGCACCCCCGCCCTCACATAACAACGACTGGATCCCGGCGAGGCGGAGCTGGGCGAAGGCTTGCGACAACGCTTCGGGACGGAAGACGCGCACGCCGTTGCTCTCGAGCACCGATACGTTCGCCATCGGCGCTTCGGGCGAGGCGACGACCCAGGTCGGTACTTCACGCGCCGTCTGCACCAGCGACACGCCGAGGTTGAGCATGGCGCGCCGGTCGAACACGATGCGGACGGGCGGTTTGCGCGGCGTGAGCCCACCGCGCGCCGTCAGCTGCGGGTTGTCGGTCAACGCCGTCGTGCCGCCGACCGCGATCGCGTCGAACCCCGCCCGCAACCAATGGACGTGGTCGCGCGCCTCGGGACCGGAGATCCACTGCGAGCGGCCGCCCGCGTCCGCGATCCGGCCGTCGATGGATGTGGCAAGCTTGAGCGCGACGAAGGGACGATCGGTCTGTTGTCTGGTAAAGAGGAACGGCGCGTTCAGCGCGGCGGCCTCTTCGGCGAGCAGGCCAACCTGTGTTTCGATGCCGGCGCGCTTCAGCACCTCGACGCCGCCGCGCGCCTCCGCATCGGGATCGCGCACCGCGGCGACGACGCACCGGATCCCGGCCGCCCGAATCGCGTCGGTGCATGGCGGTGTCTTGCCGTGATGCGCGCACGGCTCGAGGGTCACAACGAGCGTGGCTCCGCGCGCCTGGTCGCCGGCCGCGTGCAGCGCGGCGAGCTCCGCGTGGGGACCGCCGAACTCGGCGTGCCAACCCTCCGCGACGGTCTCGTCGCCGCGCAAGACCACCGCGCCGACCATGGGGTTCGGGGACACACGGCCCCAGCCGCGCCACGCGAGCTCGAGCGCTCGACGCATGGCTAGGAGTTCCCGTTCGTTATCTCTCTTCAAACCGCACCACAGGCTTGCTGCCCGCGCGCACCTCTCCGATGAGCCA
>DASWEL010000175.1:0-5184 GCA_036394755.1 Gemmatimonadales bacterium
GTTCAGCTCGCGCGGCGAGAGCAGCACCTGACGGTATTGGCCGTCGATCCAGTAGCGGTCGTCGTCCACCGAGACGAAGTCGTAGTAGGTGCGGATCTCCTGCAGCTGCCCGAACGTCTGGAGCAGCGGGTCGCGGTCCCACAGTCGGATGTTGTCGATGGTCGGCCGGTTGGCGCGGATGTCCCGCTCGGTCAGCCCGGCCTCGCCGGTGAGGTCGCGCGTCACGACGCTGTCCAGCCCCCAGGCCCGCCGCGTCGCCGCGATGTGGTACGCGAGCTGCGGCGTTTCCTTCACCAACTCGTTCGGCGCCACGATCAGTTTCTGGACTATCGTCGGATAGAGTGCGACTCCGAGCAGTGACACGCCGAGGTAGAGCCCGACCGCGAGCACGGTGTTGCGGGCCAGGCGCTGGCTGCGTGCTCCCCACAGGACCAGCGCTCCGCCTGCCAGCGCGGCAAGCCCCGCGACCCGCAGGCCGGTGAGCGTGGCGTGGAGATCGGCGAAGCTCGCCCCCACGAGCGGCCCGGTGGTGGAGTACAGCAGTCCCGGAAGCCGGACGAGGTACACCTGCAACGCTACCAGCACGAAGAGCAGGGCGATTAGCACCGCCAGGTGCAGGCGGGCCGATGGCTCCACCGTGACCTGCCGGCGGAACACGACGATGTCCCGGCGCAGCACATACAGCATGATGGTCGCGAGCAGCGTCAGCGTCGTGACGGCGATGACGAGACCGATGGCGCCCGCGATCACCGGCACCGTGAAAACATAGTAGCCCACGTCGCGGCCAAACACGGCGTCCGTCACGCCGAACGGCGTCCGGTGCAGGAACTGGAGCACGCCCAGCCAGCCGCCTGCGGCGCCCAACCCGAACAGCAGCGCCAGGCCGAGCGCCGTCGGCAGGGCCAGGCGGCGCAGCAGCCGGGTCACGTCCACGGCGGCGGCTCCGGAGCCGACCTGTACGACCAGCGGGTTCGGGACGAGGCCGCGCTGGGCGATCCGCAGGTTGACGTAGAGGAACGCGAATACGAGGCCGCCGACCCCCACGCCGAGCACGGCCTCGGCCACGAGCCGTGTCGTGAACACACGCTCGTAACCCAGGGCCTGGAACCAGAGCCATTCGGCGGCGAGCGGGATCAGATTGAAGAGAAGCAGCAAGAGAGCGAACACGACGACCAGCACGACCAAGCCCAGGCGACGTCGCCGACGGGGCGGCAGACGGGCTACGCTCAGCGGAGCGGTCATGACAGGCAGACTAACTCAGGAGCGGGGTTGCGAGCTGCGCTTGGATGAGCATTAGGCCTTGTCGGACGGCACGGTCCACAGGAGCACGTTCGGCGCGTAGCGGCGAAACAGCCGGGGCGCGGTGGTAGCCTGCTTGGTCGCGACGATGACCGCGTCGTCCGCCTCCCGCACTCCCACGAGGGCGAGCCGTACGTGGCCGTCCGCCAGCGCCTGGAAGGTGAAGCTGTCATGCGACGGACGGTCCGCATGCGGTTTTGCCCACGCGGGTGGCTTGGCGCCCGAGAACGCGATGACCTGCAGCGGCTGCGCGAGCGTGACGTCAGAGAGAACGTGCCGCTGGTGCCAGGTGCTCGTGCTCGGGTCCTTGGTGTGCCGGTGGTGGCCGGTCTTCGGGCGCGTCGTGAGCGCGCCCGCCTGACCGCAGGCGACAATCACCCCGTCGGCGGTGCTGCTCACCGACGCGACCTGGTACGGCGTTCCGTGCCAGACTCCCACTACGTCAATGTCTCTCGGCATCCTACAAAGGTAGCAGGGTCACTCGGCCGTGTGGTGCTGCCGCCGCTCAGTCCAGGTGCGCCGATCGGCCAGCACGCGCCGCTCGCCCTCCCGGTGGTCGGGAAACCAGTGCGGAGCCTCGTTGGCAACCATCGTGCACCTCTGAGGGTCAGATCGTGGAGTGATATACCCGACCGGTGCGCGCTCGGCCAGGGTTCGTCCCCGAGTGCCTCAAAGCCTTGAACCACCGTCCACTCGAACGGTGTCGCCTGTGATCCACCGGGCCTCGTCCGACGCAAGAAGAACAGCGTCCCTACGGGCCCCGCAGCGGTTTGCCGAGGACCTGCTCCAGCGACTTTCCGTCATCCTGTAGAATGGCGATCGCGGCGTTGCGTCCCGGCTGACCGGTGACTGAGCCGCCCGGCGCCGTTGAGCCGCCGGTTTGATACAGCCCCGCGATCGGCATGCGGTAGGGCACGAAGACACCCAGCTCGCGGACGCTGTGATGCACGCTGCCGCGCCACATCGAGGGATTCATCCGCTCGATGTCGAGCGGACTCACAAGGAACTTCGCCAGCACGTTGTCCTGCGTGAGGTTCGCGGTGTGTCGCAAGTAATACGCGAGCAGCTGATCCGCCACCCGTGTTTTTATCGTATCCCAGTGCAGTGGCCCTTGCTTCAACCCATAGGGGATGGTCCCCTCGATTTTGACGGCGCCGCGGCCGGGCGGCACCCGCGTCGTGTCGAAGACCGACGGATGAACGATTTGCAGCGGGTAGTCCTCGATATTGAGCTCGCCGCGCGCCTGATCGGTGTTCAGCTGAAAAATGCTCTCGGGCCGCTGCATGATGGACGCTTCGCAACTGCCGATCGTGCCGCCGTCCCCAAGCGGGTATTGCGGCGACTCGGCGAGCGCGAAGTGGAACGCGAACATCGCGTGCTCGGGCTGCCAGATGTCCACGGTGTCGAGCAGCGCGTCGCCCCAGAGCTCGCGCGGCGCCATGGCGATCAGGTTCTTGGGATGGATCGTCGAGACGACGCCCTTGCGACCGCGATACTGACTGCCATCGAGGCACTCGACGCCCGTGCGTCGCCCGCCCTCGATCATCAGCCGACTTACCGGCTTGCCGGTGAGCACGACGGCGTTGTTCGCTTCCAGATAGCGACCCAGGGCGACGCTCAGCATGCCGGATCCTCCCTTGGGGATCGGGCGCCCGTTCAAATGGTTCATCATCGAGACGGCCTGGTTGCCTGTTCCAGGATCGCTGCCGGGAGCGCCGGCAAAATGGCCGGCGGAGAGATTGGCCGCCCGCATGTGCGGGCTGCCCCAGATCTGCCGTGCCGCATCGTAGCCCGACAGGTTCCCGATCCGCTCCCAAAAGACTCCCTCCCGCGTCCTGGCGCGTTCGGCAGGCGCCATCGCCTGAATCTTCTGGCGCGACGCGAACAGGCGGGTGAACGTGTTCGCATCATCCTTCGAGACGCGTGCGATCGTCGCGGCGGTGCGCGCCACGTCGCGGCGGTACACCGTGAATGACGCGCCGTCGAGGAAAGGAATGTGGACGACGACGTCGGGCTCGATCGTCTCGTAACCGTAGTCGCGGAGCGGGATCTCGTTGTCGCGGATCATCGGATTCTGGTTGATGCCGCCGTGAACGGTCGCGCATAGATCCGTTTTGTAGCCCGGCAACAGCACCTCTGCGGTCTTGACGCCCCCGCCGATCATGGCACTCCCCTCCAGCACCAGCACGCGGTTGCCCGCCCGCGCGAGATAGGCCGCGCACACCAAGCTGTTATGCCCCGCGCCCGCGATTACGTAATCGAAACCATCGCCCGCCGGTCTCGGGGCGCGTGTGAACGGGACGATGAGCGCCGGTGTGAGCGCCGCAGTCGTCTTTACAAAGTCTCGCCGGCTGATAGACATCGATCCGCCCGCCATGTGCGATCCTCGTGCGGTAAGCCGCTAGTCGCGACGTGCCCCATCATGAGGCCAATCACTGCCACACGAATGTTAAGACAAAAGGGGGAAATCTCGGTGTGGAGACCGCCGAAGATCAGCCGCTGGCGCCCGGTCTTCTTGACGGCTTCACGGAAGGCGCGATCCTCGAACGCGTTCATCGTCGTCCGGTCGAGTACTTGAAGGCCAGGAAGCTCGGAGAGGATCGCCGGGCGCGTCGGCCCATTGATGCCGGCCGCGACGCCAACGGTGGACAGCACGATCGCTGCTCCTCGCTAGTCTGCTAGAGTGCTCAACTTATGGCGGGTCAGGATCGCGGACGCCCGAGGGTTCCGGAGGTACCGAAGGTGTCCTCGAGAAACTGGATGTAGTGAATTTTGCCGTCTCTCACCTTCGCGAGGAGCGAGAACGGCGAAGTGATTTCCTGGCCGGACTGGCGCCCGCGGTACGTGAACGAGCCGAACATCGCCACCTTATCGCCCTGTTCGATGACGTCGCGGACCTCGAAGGCCTTGGTCTCCCACGCCCGCCCAATTCCTTCGAACGTGCGCACGATGGCTTCGGGCCCCTTGTTCGTCCCGGTCCAGGGCAGATAGCGCTTGAGCTCCGGGTTGTCCTCGTTGAGCGAGACGTAGGTTACGTCCGGGGTCGTCACGCTTTTCACTGTGGCCAAATCGCGCGGGTTGGCGAGCAGGGCCTGGATGACTTGTGCGGGTGAAGTGGTCATGGTCAATGTCCTTGGGTTCCGTGGGTCCGCTCCCGAGCAATCCACTCCCGGATGTATCGCGGGCAACGCAGCAGCTCGACGCCGTCCCCTTCATGCGCGGCGAGGAAGCGCACCGCCGCGAGATCCACGAGCGTCGTCTCCGTCAGGTCGAACACGAGCCGTGGACGGTACCGTTGTACCGCCGCCTGCAGCTCGGCCAGATGATCCTGCTCGATGCGCCCGCTGAGCCGGAACGTCGCAGTCTCTCCGTCACGGGCGATTTCTATCTTGAGAGTCATCGCGAGAACATTGGCCTCACGCCGCGCAGCGCATCGTAGGATCAAACAGGTGTCGCCGGGACGGCGATGGCTGACCAATCCTGCTCGCGAGCCCAGATGCTGAAGCGGTGCCAGGCGACTTCGAGGTAGAGCCCTCGAAGGCCGACGATGTCCGCGTCGTATCCCACGCGGTCGAACCACTCGAACATGCGCGCGAGGTCGTCGTTCCACTGACGTACGGCATCGACCGGAAGGGTGGTGTACTCGATGTGCCGGCCCGATGCCTCGCTGATTGCCGCAGCCGCCGTCGCGACCGTCAGCTCGTCAGACGCGATGTCGATTCGTTCACCGAGGAAACGCTCACGGCGTTCGATGACGAGGGCGGTGAACTGCGCGATATCCGCGACCGCGATTTGTTGTAGACGACGCGTCGCCGGCAATGGCATCGCAAAAGGGTCCATCGCAATGGCATTGCCGGCGACGCGTCGTCTACAACAAATCGCGGT
>DASWEL010000176.1:0-6840 GCA_036394755.1 Gemmatimonadales bacterium
CCGCGTGCAATGGCTTCGGTGCGGTGCTGGAGTACGACGAGTCGCTGATCGTGCCCGATCCGCTGCGCTCGCTCGCCGATGGGGCGGTCGATCCCTGGACCAAGCCCCGCTACGAAGGACGCCGGCGCCTGCTGCGCGAGACCGCCCGGGCCCGCGGCATTGGCTCGGATGTGAGTTGGAAGGATATTCCGGCGCGCGAGCGTCACTTCCTGCTCCACAACAAAGTAGGCCGCTACCTCGGGATCTTTCCCTTCCTCGAGCGGCTCGAGGAAAAGCGCTACAAGCAGTACATCCGGGTGTTCCTACGACAGTACCAGCTCGCCAAGACCTGCCCGGGGTGTGGCGGCGCGCGACTCAAGCCCGAATCGCTCGCGGTGCGCGTGGCCGGCAAGACCATCGCGGAAGTGGCAGCGCTGACAGCGACTGATCTCGCTGATTGGCTGGATCAACTCAGATTGCCCTCGTTCCAACAGGCCGTCGCGGACCACATCCTGGGCGAGCTGAGAGGGCGCGTGGGCTTTGTGAATGACGTTGGTCTCGGATACCTCTCACTCGACCGGCAGACGCGCACACTCTCGGGCGGCGAGGCCCAGCGTATCGCGCTGTCGAACGCGCTCGGATCGCATCTGGTGGACACCCTGTACGTGCTGGACGAGCCGTCCATCGGCCTGCATCCGGCGGATGTGGACCGGCTCTTGGAACTGCTCAAGCGACTGTCCGACGCGGGCAACACTGTCGTGGTGGTCGAGCACGATCCGGCGGCCATGCGCGCCGCGAGCTGGATGGTCGAGCTCGGGCCCGCAAGTGGCGAGGCGGGTGGGCAGGTCGTCTATCAGGGGCCGGCGGCAGCGGTGCGCGAGGCGGGCACGCTCACCGGCCAGTACTTGTCCGGCGAAAAACGCATCGGTGTGCCCTCGGCACGCCGGCCCGCGGTTCGCTGGCTCGACGTGAAAGGTGCGCGGCTCCACAACCTCAAGGGCGTCGACGTGCGGATCCCGCTGGGTACGCTGACGGCGGTAACCGGAGTGTCCGGCTCGGGGAAATCCACGCTCGTGCATGACGTGGTGTACCGGCAGCTCGAGGGACGGTTGCACGGCGAGCACACCGCCAAACAACATCTCGGTGAGCCGGTCGGTGAGGTGATGGCGATCAAGGGCTGGGAGCACGTCCAAGACGTCGTCCTCATCGATCAGGCCCCCATCGGGCGCACGCCACGGTCCAATCCGGTGACGTACGTGAAGGCGTTCGACGAGCTCCGCGCGCTGTTCGCGAACGAGGCGCTGGCGCGCGCGCGCGGCTACGGGCCCAGCACCTTCTCGTTCAATGTCGCGGGAGGTCGCTGCGAAGCCTGTGAAGGCGCCGGGCACGTGCTCATCGAGATGGTGTTCCTCGCCAACGTGTTCGTGCCGTGCGAGGTATGCGGCGGCTCGCGCTTCAAGCGCGAAGTCCTCGACGTCAAGCTGCAAGGTGCCAGCATCGCGCAGGCGCTCGAGTGGACCGTGGACCAGGCGATCCAGCGGCTGCACCGCCATCCCCGCCTGGCGCGCGCGCTCTGGTATCTCCAGCAGGTGGGGCTCGGATACCTGCGGCTTGGCCAGCCCGCCACGACGTTGTCGGGCGGCGAGGCGCAGCGCCTCAAGATTGCCCGGGAGCTGGCGCGGACGAAGGGCGCGCGGCGGCTCTACATTCTCGACGAGCCGACCACCGGCCTGCACCTCGACGACGTGCGCGTGCTGTGTCGCGTGCTCGACCGGCTGGTGGATGCCGGGCACACCGTAGTCGTCATCGAGCACAACCTCGACGTGATCAAGCGCGCGGATTGGGTGATTGATTTGGGCCCAGGGGCTGGGGATCTGGGGGGCCGCATTGTCGCCGCGGGTACACCTGAGGATGTCGCGCAGATCGCCGACTCGGCCACGGGAAGGTACTTGCGGGATTTGGCGTGACCAAACGTCGTGCCGATCTGTTATTGATCGCGGCCGCCGTCGTCTGGGGCGTGAGCTTCGTGATCGTCAAGGACGCGCTCACCGCCGCCTCGCCGCTGCTGTTTCTCGCCATCCGCTTCACGATTGCGACGCTCGTGCTCGCGCCGCTGGCCAATTTGCGCGTCAGGTTCTCGCGTGCCGAGCTGCGCGCCGGCGGGGTGCTGACGCTGTTGCTGGCATCCGGCTTCGCGACACAGGCGTACGGCCTGCAGTACACGACGCCGGCCCGCTCCGCGTTCATCGTAGCGATGTCGTCCGTGCTCGCCCCGATGATCGCGCTCCTCGTGCTCCGACACCGCCTCGCGTGGCAGCTCCTCGTCGCACTGGTCGTGGCGACGCTGGGCCTCTATTTCCTCACCGCGCCGGAGGCGGGTGGACTGAATCGGGGCGACCTCTGGACGCTCGTGACCGCCGTCGTGTTCGGCGGCCACATTGTGGCCGTGTCGGAGATCTCGAAGCGGTTCGATGCGCAGCGAATGGTGTGGCTCCAGCTCCCGGGTACGGCCCTCGGGACATTGATCGCGGCGCTGCTGCTCGAGCGGATACGATTCGAATGGTCGGTGGGACTTGGTGCGGCACTGCTCTTCCTCGGCGTCATGTCGACCGCGATGGCGCTGGTGTGGCAGATGCGTGCACAGCGCGAGATGTCTTCGGCGCGGGCTTCCCTGCTCTTCTGCCTCGAGCCGGTGTTCGCGGCGCTGACGTCGCGGCTGTTCTGGGGAGAGCAGTTCTCTGTTTCTCAGGGATTGGGCGCCGCCCTCATTCTCGCCGGCATGGTGCTGGCGGTGATCGGCGAGTCGCAGCACGTAGGCAAAGACCTAGGCGACGTCGAGACAATAGCCGACAGGTTCTGACACCCGAGTTCGCCTATTGTGGGGCGCACTCTAGCGAGTTCGACCGCGTCTCATAGGAAGGACATGCATGAACCCCACGCGCACGCTCTTCCTTATTGTCCTATTGGCCGTCGCAGCGCGCCCGGCCGCCGCTCAGCAGCGCGATTCCGCGGAAGCTTTGAAGCGCCTCACCCTCGATCAATTGATGAACGTCGAGGTCATGTCCGTCTCCCGGCGTCCGGAACGCTTGTTCGAAACACCATCGGCGATCCAAGTCATTACGCAGGATGACATTCGCCGCTCCGGCGCAACGAGCCTTCCCGAAGCCCTGCGCCTCGCTTCGAATCTGCAGGTTGCACAAGTCGATGCGCGTCAATGGGCCATCAGCGCCCGGGGGCTCAACAGCACCACCGCCAACAAGTTGTTGGTCTTGATCGACGGCCGGACCGTCTACACCCCGCTGTTTTCGGGCGTGTTCTGGGACGTGCAGGATGTCCTGCTCACGGATATCGACCGAATCGAAGTCATCAGCGGACCAGGGGCAACGCTGTGGGGCTCCAACGCCGTCAACGGCGTGATCAACGTCATCACGAAGGACGCGAAGGATACGAGAGGACTCCTGGTCACGGGCGGTGGCGGCACCGAGTTGGCAGGGTTCGGATCCGCCCGCTACGGCGGCGAGCTCGGCGCGCACACTCATTATCGGATCTACGGCAAGGGCTTCAGTCGCGATCCCACGCTGCTCCCCAATGGACAAGCGGCTGCCGATGCCTGGCACATGGGACAGGGCGGATTGCGTCTGGACTGGGATGCCTCCGCGGGCAACCGTCTCAGTCTACTGAGCGATTGGTACGACGGCCGAATAGTTCAAGCCTCCCCCGGCCACATCGGCGTCAGCGGTGGGAATGTGGTGGCAAAATGGGCGCACCCAATCTCCGCTACCTCCGAGGTCACGGCTCAGGCGTACTACGACCGCACGCATCGGAATATTCCTGGCACCTTCGGTGAAGATCTCGACAGCTACGATATCGATGTGCAACATCGCGCCGCCCTCGGCGCTCGCCACCACGTGGTGTGGGGCCTCGGTTACCGGCTCATCAACGATCGCGTCCAAAACAGTGCAGGGCTGGCCTTCCTGCCGCCCCACGTGGCACGACAGTGGTTTACCGCGTTCGCCCAGGATGAGATCGCGCTGGTTCCCGAGCGGTTCCACGTCACCCTGGGCGCGAAGATCGAGCACAACGACTACACTGGATTCGAGATCCAGCCGAGCGGTCGCGTGAATTGGACCTTCAGCCCGTCGCGTACGCTGTGGGCAGCGATTTCGCGGGCGGTGCGAACGCCGTCGCGCATCGACCGGGAATTGTTCATCCCGCGTCAGCCGCCCTACTTCCTTGCCGGCGGCCCGAACTTTCGCTCCGAGAATGAGCTGGCGTACGAGCTGGGATACCGCCATCAGCAAGGTGCATTGGTACTCTCATTCGCGACTTTCTATAGTCACTATCACGGGCTGCGCAGCCTGGAGCCGGTGCCGGGACCCGACTCGCTCGAAATCGGCAACGGGCAGGACGGCGAATCATACGGCGGCGAAGCGACCGCCACTTATCGCATCACCGACAACTGGCAACTGCGGGCGGGTTACACCGAGCTACGCATACACATCTGGCCCAATCCCGGCAGCGCCGACACCACCCGAGGCGCGACAGAGTCGCACACTCCCGATCGTCAGCTGAGTTTGCGCTCTTCGCTGAGCCTGGGCGCGCAATGGAGCCTGGATGGCGGGTTCCGGTATATCAGTGAGATCGTCAACCAGCAGGTGCCTGCGTACACCGAGCTGGATGCGCGGCTCGGCTGGCAACCGCTAGCAGCGCTCGAGCTGTCTCTCGCCGGCCGCAATCTGCTGCACGACCGCCATACCGAGTTCGGAACGCCCACGGCACTCCGGCGCATCGAACGCGGCGTATATGGGATGGCGCAATGGCACTTTTGAGAGCGGTCTCCGTCCTCGCGTCGGCGCTGCTGTTCGTACAAAGCCCGCGGGCCTCCGAGTATCAGGTGAAGGCAGTGTTCCTGTTCAACTTCGCACAGTTTGTCGACTGGCCGACCGTGCCTGCACAGGACCCGCGGACGCCCCTGCTCATCGGCATCCTCGGAGATGACCCGTTCGGCGCTTTCCTGGATGAGACGGTACGGGGAGAGCATCTCGGACTGCGTCCCTTCGAGGTCCACCGATATCACGAGCTGACGGATATCGAGGGGTGCAACATTCTGTTCATCAGCCGCTCGGAAAACGAGCGCGTCGGGCAAATCCTGGCGGCGCTCCACAATCGCACCATCCTCACCGTGAGCGACGGCGAAGACTTCGCCAAGCGCGGCGGCATGATTCAGTTCGTCAATGACAAGAACCGCATTCGTCTGAGGATCAACCTCGAAGCGGCGCAAGCCGCCAACGTCACGATCAGCTCGAAGCTGTTGCGGGTAGCCGAGATCGTCAGAACGCCAAGACGCTGAGCATGTCGATCCGCGACTGGCCAATAAAACGCAAGCTGACGGCGATCCTGCTCCTGATCAGCGGATTGGTGTTGGTGTTGACGTCGGCCGCGTTCGTGGCCTACCAGGTCGTGACTTTCCGGAATACGATGCGGAACAATCTGGGCACACGTGCCCGCATCCTTGCCGCCAACAGCACCGCCGCCCTCGCGTTTGCGAACGCCGCGGACGCAACCGAAATCCTGAATGCCCTGAAGTACGACCCGCACATGGTTGCCGCGGCGCTGTACCTCCAGGACGGCCGAGTGCTCGCGACCTATCCGGCAGCCTTCCCCGCCGGTCTCATCCCTGGGGCGCCAGAGCCTGACGGCTACCGTTTCGAGGACGGACGGCTCGTGGGGTTTAGCCCAGTGGCGCAGCGAGAAAACCAGCGGCTGGGGACCCTGTTCATAGCGTCGGACACGAAGGCCGTATCGGACGCCCTCCGGCTGTCCGGCCTCATCGCCATCGTCGTCCTCGGGATCGCGATGCTGGCAGCGTATACCCTGGCCGCCGCGCTGCAGGGACGGATCTCCGCACCGATCCTGGCGCTTGCAGAAACCGCGAACGCGGCCTCGACACGCCAGGACTACTCGGTGCGAGCCCCCAAGTTCGGCGAGGACGAGCTGGGCACGCTGACCGACGCCTTTAACCAGATGCTCGGCCGCATCGAAGAGCAGAAAAGGGAGCTGCAACAGCACGCGAAGATACTGGAACAGCGCGTCGCCGAGCGCACCGGGGAGCTCGAAAAACGCGCGGCGGAACTCCAGGCGGCCAACAGCGAGCTCGACGCATTCGCATACTCCGTATCGCACGACTTGCGCGCGCCGCTCCGCAGCATCGACGGCTTCAGCCAGGTGCTGCTAGAGGATTACGCGACCCAGTTGGGTGACGCGGGACGGGATTCCTTGCAGCGCGTGCGTGCCGCCAGCCAGCGCATGGCGACGCTCATCGACGATCTGCTCAAGCTGGCCCGCGTGACACGGGCGGAGATACGGACCGAGCAGGTGGACTTGAGCGGCATGGCCCGGGAGGTCGTGGCCGAGATTCAGCGAACGGCGGGACACCACCAGGTGGAATTCGTCATAGCGCCGGGCCTCGAGGCCCAGGGCGATTCCCGGCTGCTGCGGGTCGCCCTCGACAACCTGCTGCGCAACGGCTGGAAATACACCGGCAAACGGCCGCAACCGCGGGTCGAGTTTACGGCGATCAACGAGAACGGTGGCCGGGTGTTCGTGATCAAAGACAACGGCGCCGGCTTCGACATGCAGTACGCCGACAAGCTGTTCGGGGTGTTCCAGCGGCTCCATTCGGCGGCCGAATTCGAGGGCACCGGCGTGGGGCTCGCGACCGTCCGGCGCATCATCAATCGACACGGCGGCCGGATCTGGGCCGAGGGCGTGGTCGATCAGGGCGCGACATTCTACTTCACGCTGTGATGGGAGGCTCGTGTGAACCCCGGAAAGATTCTGCTGGTCGAGGACAATCCCGAC
>DASWEL010000177.1:0-17830 GCA_036394755.1 Gemmatimonadales bacterium
ATCGAATTTGTAATTCCATACCGCCTCCGCGATGCGCGAACGCGACACAGTCCGGCCGGCGTTACGCATCAGGAACTCGAGCAGCGCGAACTCGCGCGGGGAGAGATCGATGATGCGACCGTCCTGCGTCACGCGCCGCGAGAGCGGATCGAGGGTGACGTCGCCCACCGTGAGGGTCGCATCCTTGTGCCGCAGCTCGGCGCGGCGGATCAGGGCGTGCACCCGCGCGAGCAGCTCGGGGAGATCGAACGGCTTCGTGACGTAATCGTCCGCTCCGCCCTCGAGCCCGCGCACGCGCGACTCGAGCTCGTCTTTGGCGGTGAGCAGCAGGACCGGCGTCGCAACGCCGCGCTTGCGGAGCTCCGCGACAACGGAGAAGCCGTCGCGGCCCGGCAGCATGACGTCGAGGACGACGCAGCTGAATTTGCCCTCGAGCGCGCGTTCCAATGCGCGATCGCCCGAGTCGGTCTCGGTGACGCCGTAGCCTTCCTCGCGAAACGCCTTGCTCAGAAAGCGGCGTAAATCGCGATCGTCTTCGACGAGAAGGATTTGCACGAGGCTAACGTACCCCCCGCTGTGCGCCGCGGGCAATGTGAAAAGGATGAGAATGCTCTAAGAATCGCCGGCGCCACTTCCCTGGAAACGGCTGTCCGGTCATAATCAGCCCATGAACATTGCACTCTTACTCGCGCTGAGCCTGACGACGCCGGTCGCGCCAGCCGTGGATACCGCCACCTTCGCCGGTGGCTGCTTCTGGACGATGGAGCATGCCTACGACGATCTGCCGGGCGTGATCTCGGCAACGTCGGGATTCATGGGCGGCACCACGAAGAACCCCTCGTACACGGATGTCGTGCAGGGGAACACCGGCCACCTCGAGTCTGTGCAGGTGGTCTACGATCCCGCCAAGGTCAGCTATGAGACGTTGCTGTGGACCTTCTGGCACAACATTGACCCGTTCCAGACGGACGGGCAGGCCTGCGACACGGGGCCCAACTATCACACGGCAGTCTTCGTCAGCGGCGCCGCGCAGCGGCGCGCGGCGAGCGCGTCGCGACAGCAGATCATCGACCGCTTCCGCCGCGACGTCGCGACGCAGGTTTTGACGGCCGGTGCATTCTATCCGGCCGAGGAGTACCACCAGGATTACGCCAAGAAGAACCCGGCGCGGTATGGGATGTATCGCACCGGGTGCGGCCGCGATCGGCGGCTGAGTGCGATCTGGGGGGATGAAGCGGGGAAGGTCAGCACACGAGCAATGGGAAACGGGACACGGGAGACTTATACATTGAAAACGAAACCAAGTGACGCCGAACTCCGGCGTACTTTGACGCCATTGCAGTACGACGTCACGCAGCATGAAGGCACCGAGCGGCCTTTCCAGAACGCGTACTGGGACAATCATAAGGAAGGGATCTACGTGGACGTCGTATCCGGTGAGCCGTTGTTCAGCTCGACCGACAAGTTCGAATCCGGCACCGGCTGGCCAAGCTTTACGCGGCCGCTCGACACGAGCAACGTCCAGGAGAAGACCGACCGCTCGCTGTTCATGGAGCGCACCGAAGTGCGGTCCGCCCACGCCAACTCGCACCTCGGCCACGTGTTCGATGACGGGCCGAAGCCCACGGGGCTACGCTACTGCATCAATTCGGCGTCGCTGCGATTTATTGCGAAGGATAGTCTGGAAGCGGAAGGTTACGGGCAGTATCTCGCGTTGTTCAAGAAGTAGTAATCACCGTCGTTGACGTTCGAGCAGACCGACGGCGCGGTGCAGGCGTTCGATGGCCGCGCCGAGGTCTTCGCTCGGCCCCGCCGACAACTCGCCGACTAACGCCACTTCCCGCAGCAGCTGCAGGGCGTTGCGCACATGCTCGACCGGCCGTTCGGCGTTCGGCGCGCGCGACGCGCGGCCGCGGCGATCGAGCGTGCTGCGCCGCTCCGACCCGCGGCGCCGGTCGACGACGTGCCGCCGCTCCTCCGCCATGCCGATCACCGCTTGCCGCCGGGGCTCGGCCCGGCGGTCCGTGCCGGCGCGGCGGTCGGCCCAGAGTCGGGTAAAGGTCAAGAACGAGTCAAAGTTGAGGTTTTGGGGCCCGCGCAAGGTATCACGAAACCAACCTTTTGGCGAATCGTAACATCCAAGGAATAGCCTCATCTCCCGGGACAATTCATGATGCCGCTGACGCCGATCGCAGCCGTGATTCTGGCTTTGCAGTCAGGCTCGTCCCCGCCGCCCCCGACGGCGCCGAACGCCACGACCGCCGTGGCGCGCCGTGCCGCAACACCGCCCGTCATCGATGGGAAGGATAGCGACGAAGTCTGGCGCCTGGCGCCGGTCATCAAGGATTTCAGACAGTTTCTACCCACCGAAGACGCGAATCCCAGCTTCCCCACCGAGGCCAAGGTCGCCTACGACGACCACAACCTTTACGTCTTCGTCCGCGCCTTCGACTCGCATCCCGACAGTATCAAGAAGCTCCTGGCCCGCCGCGACGTCCGCATCTGCTGTGACCAAATCAAGATCGTCATCGACTCCTACCATGATCGCCGCACCGGCTTCGAGTTTGCCGTGAACCCAGGGGGCGTAAAGCGCGACTATGCGATGTATGGCGATGACCAGCAGGAAGACGACGCGTGGGACGGTGTCTGGGAAGTCGCGACACAGGTCGACTCGCTCGGCTGGACCGCGGAATTCCGCTTTCCGCTGTCGCAGCTCCGGTACGCCCATGCGCCGAGCAACACGTTCGGGTTTGCCATCTGGCGGGACATCGATCGGCATGGCGGTGAGCGGGTGGGCTGGCCGCTCTACCGCACCTCGCGCCGTGGCTTTGTCTCGCAGCTCGGGGATCTGGTCGGGCTCGAGGGTCTCGCGGCCCCGCGCCGCCTGGAGCTCGCGCCCTACGCCGTGGTCAAGAACGTGCCGGTGCCCGGATTCGAGCGTGACCAGCAGTACACCGCCGGCGCTGATATCAAATACGGCATCACGTCCAACATCACGGTCGATGCGACGGTGAACCCTGACTTCGGCCAGGTCGAAGCCGATCCATCCGTCGTCAACCTGACGTCCTTCGAGACGTTCTTCCAGGAACGCCGCCCATTCTTCGTCGAAGGCACCGGCATTTTCAACTTCAGCGTGAACTGCAACATCGTGAACTGCAGCGGGGAAGGGCTGTTCTATTCCCGCCGCGTGGGTCGCGACCCGCAGCTCCGCGGAGTGTACGGCGACGCCACGTCACCGAACGCGAGCCGGATTCTTGGCGCCGCCAAGATCACGGGTCGGCTTCCCGGTGGTCTCACGATCGGCGCCGTCGAAGGTGTCACGCAGCGGGCGACTGGACCGGGTGACCGCACCATCGAGCCGTTCACGAACTACGGTGTCCTCCGCCTGCAGCAGGACTACCGCAACGGCAAGAGCGGCATCGGTTTCATGGCGACGGCGGTGAACCGTAGCCTGGACCAATGGAGCGAGGACTTCTTGCGGAGCCGCGCGTATGTGGGCGCGGTCGATTTCCGGCATCGGTTCCACAATGACAACTACGAAATCTCCGGTTCATTCGACCTGAGCACCGTGGCCGGCACTCCGGCCGCGATCGCCCGGACACAGCGCAACTCGACCCACAACTATCAGCGACCCGACGACAACGTCACGTTCGACAGCACGCGCACGTCACTCGGCGGGAGTGCCCAGGAGCTGCTGCTGACCAAACAAAGCGGGTTCATCCGTTTTCAAACGAGCTACATGCGCCGCTCGCCCGGCTTCGAGATCAATGACCTGGGGATCCTGTTCCGGTCCGATCAGCAGGGATGGAATAACTGGGGTTCCTTCAACTGGCAGAAACCGAACAAGCTGTTCCAGCGGGCGTTCTGGAACTTCAACTGGTGGCAATTCTGGACGACGGGCGACGGGCTGCCGACGGATCGGGCCGCGAACACGAACTTTCACGGCCAGTTCAAGAATCAGTGGTGGATCCATGCCGGGGGGACCCTCGGCAATCTGGGCAATGTATTCTGCGATCGGTGCGCGCGCGGCGGTCCGGCGGCACGCGTCGATCAGTACATCGCCCCGTGGATAGGCCTCCAATACGACCAGCGTGCCGCGATTGTCCCTCAAGTCTTCATGAACTACTTCAAGGGCGACGGCGGCCGCTCCCAGTCGACCAACGTGAATCCGCAGGTCGACCTGCGGGTGTCGTCCCAGTTCCGCGGCTCGCTGAGCTTTAGCGCCACGCACAACATCAGTGACGCGCAGGATCTGAACCCCTTCACGGACTCGACGGGAACGACGCATTACCTGTTCGCACACCTCGATCAAGTGACCACGTCGATGTCGTTCCGGATCGACTACACCGCCACCCCCACCCTGACGGTGCAGGTGTATGCCTCGCCCTTCGTGAGCAAGGGCCGGTGGTCCAACGTGCGCGAGCTGTCCAGCACGCCGCGCGCGAGCCGCTACGACGCTCGTTTCCAGCCGTTCACCGGTCCGGGACCGGGCGATTTCAACATCAAGTTCTTCAACTCGAATTTCGTCGTGCGGTGGGAGTATAAACCGGGCTCGACGTTGTTCCTGGTCTGGAATCAGGGGCGGGACGACTTTGAGCCAACGGCGGGAACGCGCGATGTGACGGGAGACTTCAAGAAGCTCTTCAACGCCTATCCGCGGAACACGTTCCTGATCAAGGCCTCGTACTGGTTGAATCGCTAGTCAACACGAATCCCTAGCTCATCGATGTGCAGCAGCAGGTCCGCCGGGTCTTCATAGACCCGGTAGGCCCCTGCGCGTTCCAGCTCATCCTGCCCGTAGCCGCCTGACAATACTCCGACGCCGAGCGCGCGGGCACGGCGCGCGGCGAGCAAATCCCAGACGCTGTCACCGACGGCGATGGCCGATTCGATCGGCACGCCGAGCCGGAGCGCGGCGGCGATCCAGAGGTCGGGATTGGGCTTGGCGTGCACGACGTCGTCGCGGGTGATCACCGGAACGCCCGGCGGCAGGTTCACCAGCTTTAGCAGCGGCAGCGCACTCGCCAGCGCGCCACTCGTCGCGACGGCCCACGAGACGCCCATCTTGGTGAGATGCCGCACGAGGTCTTGCGCGCCCGGCAATGGACGCACGTCGCGCAGCTGCGCGGCAAACAGTCGCGCGTGCGCCTTCTTGAGCTTGGCCGCGTCTTTCTCGCTCAGCTCATGCCCGGTCTCACGCGCCAGACTATCGGCCAGGAGTCCACCGCTCATCCCGATGCGCCGGTGGATGCGCCAGACCGACAGCTTGATGCCGGCCAACTCGAGCGCCTTGTGCCACGCGATGGCGTGCTGATAGACGCTGTCAACGAGCGTGCCGTCCAGGTCGAGGAGGAGGGCAGGACGGTCGGTCATGACCGGAAAGCTACTCGAGGTTCACTGACAGCGCGGACATGCGAAAGCTAGGTGCACTGACGCACAGCGGTTGACCGGTAACCGTCCGTGGGACAAGACCGCCTGCGACCGGTTGCCCGTCAAACCGCGGTGCGTCTGTGGCCTAGTAGTGCATGTCCGCGCCTTTTACTTCCGGACCTTCATCACGGCTGCATATGCATCCACAAATCCTGCGCCCACCTCCCACGTCCCGTACCCGGGCAGCGGTTTGGCGGTCGATGTCAGCGCGTTGAGTACCTGGTCCGGATTGAGCGTCCCACCCGCTGCTTCCTGCATCAGCGCCACGACTCCGGCGATGTGCGGCGAAGCCATCGAGGTGCCCGACGCGCACGTGTAGAACGCGAGGTTCGTCGCGCTGATCTGGCAAATGCGAACGTCATGATTGGCATCATCGCCGTTGAGCACGGTCCCCGTAGACGCCCGCGTCGATACGATATGGACCCCCGGCGCCGTAATGTCGGGATGGTACAACGGATCACCCGGGATGCCGCGCGAAGAGAAGTCGGCGAGCACGTGCGCGCGCGGCTCGTTGTTCGTCGGCACGAGTGGGTTCGAGCCATCGTCCAGCATACAGTGCGCTTCGGAATTGGTCGGATCGGTGACGCCGATCTTGCAGCCGGCCGCTACGCCGATCACCCACGGCGCCACGCTGTAGGGGTTCAACGTGTTCTGGCCCGGCCCGTCATTTCCCGCCGCAAAGACGACCGTGATCCCGCGGCTCGTGACCTTCTTGGTCGCTTCATTGATTGGGTCTTTGGGGTCGAACGCCCCGCTCGTGCCCCAGGAGTTGTTCACGACCTTGATGTTGTATTGCTGTTGGTGATCGAGGATGTAATCGAAGCCCGCCAGCGCCCAGAAGATGAATAGGATGTCCCCCGTGCCGATGCCGATCAGATTCGCGCCGGGAGCCACGCCCGTGTAATAGCCGTTGGACGAAGTGCCGCGCGCTCCGACGATGCCGGCGACGTGCGTGCCGTGGCCGACGGAGGTTTCGGAATTGGGCAGGTTCTCGACGGCCAGCGTCGCGCCTTTCCGAATCGGCTTGGGAGCGTCTTTGCCGAAGGTGAAGAGATCGTTCTGATTGTAGAGGACTTTGACGTTCTGTACGGTGTACTGCGGGTACGCGACATCGGCGTTGTAGGCACCGTCGATGCCCGAGTCGAGGATCGCGACGCCGATGCCTTTCCCGGTGATTCCGGCGACATGCACCGCATCGGCGCGAATCGCAGGCACGCTCTCGTGCAGCATGTAGTACTCGAGCTGCTTGTTGGCGTAGATCCCTTCGAGGCCGGGGAGTGTGCCGATCGTGAGGAGCTGCCCGGGGGTTGCGAGGGCCGCGACCATCGAGAAGTTGTCGAACTGCACGACGCCGGCGCCCGCGTTCAAGATCCCGTTCGTCACCGCATCCAGCGTGGTCTGCGTCTCGTCGAAATTGACGATGTAGATCGCCGCGTCGCTGGCCACGGTCGCGGCCGACGGGAGCGGATGGTCCGGTGCCGCGACATTGCGGCTATCGCACGCCACTAGGGCTAGCAACGCGCCTGTCGCGATCAGCCACCTGTGCATGAGGGTCCTCGGGTGTCAGGGGATATGCCGAGAGACCTGCAAGCGATATGCCGCTAAAAACACAACAGCCGCCCTCGGGAGGCGGCCGGTTGCGTGGCGTTCGCGCGACGGCTACTCCGGCTCCATCTGCTCCAGGGCGTAGCGCAGCCGCAGCATGGACGTGTCGAGCAGGCGCCGCGAGTCGTCGCGTAACGCGCCTTGATCCGCCAGCTGTGTGAGCAGCTCGAGGACGGCGTGGATCTGCGCCGTCGCCGATTCAACGATCAGCCGGCGATCGAGGCCGCTGCGGCGCTCGAGGTCCACCGGGGCTTCTTTGACCCGCCGCTCCGTGCCCCGCCTGCGATTCGCAACGGTCATCATGGGACCACCTCCCAAGTGCGTTCGCTATTCAGCAGTGCGTCCAGGCTGCCGCCGGTTTCGACCACCACTTCGCGTTCGTATGAGGTGCCTGGGTTGCAATAGAGCACACCCATGGCAACAGGGAAGGGGGGCTCCAAAGCCGCTAATAGCTGGGCTAATGGGCGATTGGTCTCGTCGTGGACGAGGACATCGGGTGCGGCGGGAACGATTTCCAGCTCGAGCTTACCCGGCTTGAGTCGCAGCCCCTTCTCCTTGTTCTTGCCGAACAGCAGCGGCTTGCCGTGCTCGACGAGTACTTGAGCATCGGGAGCGACTTCCTTGCCGGTGATATTCTCGAACACCGCATCGTTGAAGACGACGCAGTTCTGGAGGATCTCGACAAATGACGCGCCGCGGTGCGCGTGCGCCCGCTTCAGCGTGGTGATGAGATGCGGCTGCAGCGTATCGATCGAGCGGGCGACGAAGCGCGCCCCCGCGCCGAGCGCGAACGCGCAGGCCGAGACGGGGTTTTCGATCGAGCCCAGCGGCGTGGAGGGTGAGCGCGTGCCGCGCCGCGATGTCGGCGAATACTGGCCTTTGGTCAGGCCGTAGATCTCGTTGTTGAACAGGATGATGTTCAGGTCCACGTTGCGGCGCAGCACGTGCAGCATGTGGTTGCCGCCGATGGACAGACCGTCGCCGTCGCCCGTCATCACCCAGACGTCGAGCTCGGGATTGGCGAGCTTGACGCCCGTCGCAATCGCGGGGGCGCGCCCATGCACGGTGTGGAAGCCGTACGTGGACATATAGTAAGGAAAGCGCGCCGCGCAGCCGATGCCGCTCACGAATACCGTGCGCTCGCGTACGAGCCCCATGTCGGCGCACGCCTTCTGCACCGCCTTGAGGATCGCGTAGTCGCCGCAGCCCGGACACCAGCGGACTTCCTGGTCCGAGGCGTAGTCCTTGGGCGCGAGCTGCGCGTCGGTGATCGTGGTGACGGTCATCCGGCTTCGCCTCCTAACCCGCTTCCCTCGGAGGGCGGCGGAGCGCCACCGCGAATCCGCTGCACGATATCGGTTACCCGGAACGGCTTTCCGGTGACCTTGCTGAATCCTTCCGCGTCGACCAAATACTCCGCCCGGAGCAGCTTCACGAGCTGTCCATTGTTCATCTCGGGCACCAGCACCCGATCGTAGCGCTTGAGCAAGTCGCCCAGATTGCGCGGGAACGGACTCAGGTACCGCACGTGAATGTGCGCCACGTCCCGGCCTTCGTCGCGCGCGATCTTCACGGCCTGATGAATCGCCCCAAACGTCGAGCCCCAGCCGACCACCGCCAGCTTCCCGTGATCGTCACCCAGGGAGACGGTCTGCAGCGGAATGTCGTTCGCGATTCCCGCGATCTTATCGGCGCGCGCCTTGGTCATGCGGGCGTGGTTGTCGGGATCGTACGAGATGTGCCCAGAGTCATAGTCGCGCTCGAGGCCACCGATGCGATGCTCGAGCTGCGGCGTTCCCGGCTTGACCCAGGGCCTGGCGAGCGTCTCGGGATCGCGCAGGAAGGGATGGAAGCCTTCCGGGTCCGTCCGATACGTGACGGGGAAACGCGGCAGCTCCGCCTCATGTGGGATCCGCCACGGCTCGGCGGCGTGTGCCAGATAGCCGTCGCTCAAGACGATCACCGGCGTCATGAACTTCGTGGCCAGGCGCACGGCTTCGATCGCGATATCGAAACAGTCGGCGGTGGACGTCGGCGCAACGACCGCGAGCGGCGCATCGGCATTGCGGCCGTGCACCGCCTGAAACAGATCCGATTGCTCGGCCTTGGTCGGCATGCCGGTGGATGGGCCGGCGCGCTGCGAGTCGATGACGATCAGCGGCAGCTCGGTCGCGATCGCGAGTCCCAGCATTTCGGTCTTGAGCGCGATCCCGGGCCCGGAGCTCGACGTGACGCCGAGGGCACCGGCATAGGATGCGCCCAACGCCGCGCCACTCGCCGCGATCTCATCTTCGGCCTGGAAGGTGACGACGCCGTAGGCGCGCAGATTGGCGAGCGTGTGGAGGAGGGCGGATGCCGGCGTGATCGGATAGCCCGCGAAGACCATCTTCTCGATTCCCGCGGCCCGCATCCCCGCGACGAGCCCCCAGGCGAGGCCCTCCGTTCCGCTGACGGTGCGGTAGCGCCCCGCCTGGACGGCTGCCTTCGGCACGACGTACCCGACCATGTGCTCCGTCATCTCCGCCGTCTCGCCGAACGCATGCCCGGCATTGAGGGCCGCGATGTTCGCGGCCGCAATCACCGGCTTTTTCGCGAACTTGCGCTGCAGCCATTCGAGGGTGGCCGTCCGCTCGTGGCCGTACATCCAGAGCAGCAGGCCCAGTGCCCACATGTTGCGGCACAGATGCGCTTCGCGTGACGAAAGCCCGTGCGGCTTGACGGCATCGGCCGTGAGCTTCGTGATGTCGAACTTGAGAACTTGATAGCGGGCGAGCGAGTCGTCCTCGAGCGGATTCTTCGCATAGCCCGCTTTCTTGAGGTTACGCTCGTTGAATGCGTCGGTATCGACGATGACCGTAGCGCCAACCTTCAGATCGTTCATCTCGACCGTCAGCGCCGCGGGATTCATCGCAACGAGGACGTCCACCGAATCGCCCGGCGTCATCACGTCGGTGCCGCCGAAGTGGATCTGGAACGCCGACACCCCGAAGGTCGTCCCCGTCGGGGCACGAATCTCCGCGGGGAAGTCGGGGAACGTGGAGAAGTCGCTGCCGGCGAGGGCGGTCTCGAGCGTGAACTGGCTGCCAGTCACCTGCATCCCGTCGCCCGAGTCGCCGGCGAATCGGATCACAACCGAATCGCGGGTTTCTCGTCCTCCTGGGCGGGAGACTGCGGCAGTGGCCATGTCCGTAATCTATACGAGGTTTCGGAGCACGAACCACACGTTCGCGGGGCGTTCGGCAAGCCGTCGCATGTACCAGGCAAACCAGGCGCTGCCGTAGCTGATTAGGACCTTTACGACGTGCCCCGCGTCCGCGAGCGTGCGCTGAGCGTCCGCCCGGATGCCATACAGCATGTGGAACTCATATCCGGAGCGGTCGACCCGCTTCGCGTTGGCTGCCTGCTGAATGCGACCGATCATACGGGCGTCGTGCGTTCCGAAGATCGGCCGAGCGCGCTGGCGCAGCGCCTCATCCAGGAGTCGCTCCGCGAGCCTGAAGTAGTTGCCATCCACATCCTTTTTGCTCGGGAAGGCGACCTCGGCCGGCTCGTTATAGGCTCCCTTGACCAGCCGGATCGTGGGCGAAAGCGGAAAGAGCGTTTCGAGATCAGCCGCCGTGCGCCGCAGATACGCCTGCATTGCGACGCCGACGTCCTTGTATTCCGCCTTCACGCGCCGGTACACCTCGAGCGTAACGTCGACGTAGCGCGACTCCTCCATGTCGATCCACAGAACCGAGCGCGCTTGCTCGGCGCGTGCAGCGAGCTTCAGCACATCCTGGACGCAGCCTTCCTTACTCGCCTCGAGACCGAGGTGCGTCAGCTTGACCGAAACGTGCGCCGGCAGCTTGCGCCGCTGAATCTTTTCGAACACACCGAGGTAATGATCCCGGACCGCGGCCGCTTCGGCGCGGTTCGTGACCTGCTCCCCCAACTCCGTGAGTACGGTGCCGAGACCGGCCTTCGCGAATTGGTTCGCCGCTTCGAGCGCGGCCTCGAGCGTTTCGCCGGGCATGAAGCGCTTCACCGCGCGCTGGAAGAAGCGGCGCTCGCGGAGCTGGCGTGCGAGCCATTGGCTACGTGATGCTTTCAGGAGGAGGCTGCGTGCGAATCCCATGCAGGGATAGTGTAGTGTATCGTTATTTCATGCTAGCGCATCGTGCGACACTCACAATCGTCACGGCGTTCTTCGCGGCCTGCGCCCACCCGCGCAGCGGCGCCATTGCCGCAGCCGGCGAAGGCGCGCAGCCGGCGCCCGAAGAGGGCTGTCTGCTCTCGACCGGCCCGGTCTCCGCTCGCGCTCCCACGATTACCATCGGGCTGAGCGACGCCGTAGACCCGCGCCACGCCCCGTTCGCGCGCAACGACGCCGAACGCATCGTCTTTCGCCACCTGTACGAGACGCCGGTGCGTATCGACTGCGACGGACATGTACGTCCTGAGCTCGCCGCGCAGTGGGAAAAGGCTGACGGCGGCCGTCGCTGGACGTTCCGCTTGCGGGACGGCGCGCAGTTCTGGGACGGCGCACCGGTCACCGCCCAGGACATCGTGTTCGGCCACGGGGGCGCCGGATACACGCTGAGCGCGCCCGAGAAGAGCGTCGTGACGGTCGCGTTCGCCAAGGAGAAGGACGACGTGCCGCCGGTGCTGGGCGATCCGGGTCTCGCAGTCACGAAGCCCGCTCCCGATTCGAGTTGGCCGATCGGGACGGGATCATACTGGGCAACCAGCGCGACGACCACGCCGCAGGAGATCCGCGCGCACACGCCGCGCGGCGACACGCTCGTGTTCAAGTTCGCCGCGAGCGGCGACGCGCGCGACCTGCTCGATGCGGGCGTCGATCTCCTCGTCACGCGCGACCGCGCGCTGCGCGATTACGCCGCGACGCTTCAGAAGCACGAAGTGGTCGCCTTGCCGTGGGACCGCACCTATGTCTACGTCACGGCCGAAGGGGGCGGAGGGAGCACTCGTTTCGACGGGCTCGAGCAGGCGGTGCGGGCGGAAGCGCGGCGCGCCGAGGGTGACTTCTGGTGGCGCGATCTCCGCGTCTGCGGCATCGGGCGTGACAGCGCACCGCCCGCTCCCACCGGTCAGCGGCGCATTCTGTACGCGCGCGGTGATCCCACCGCGCGTGAGCTGGCGGGCCGTCTGGCGGCGCTGACGCACGCCGTGGCGACGGGGCGCGCGCCTGACGACTTCAGCGCCGCACTCGCCGGCGGGAAAGACGGGGGCTATGTCGTTGCCCTGCCGCGTGTCACCGACGACGTTTGCCGCTCCGCAAAGGATCTGCTACCGACCTGGCCCGCCACCTTCACCGCGCTGGTGGAGACGCGTCCCACGGCGATCGTGCGGCGCGGCGTCGCCCGCTGGACCGTGGATCAAGACGGGACGGTTCATCTCGCGCCATGAAGTTCCGCACCCGCCTCCTCATCTCGTTCGGGGTGGTGGTACTGATTCCGCTGCTCGTATTCGGCCTCGGCGTTCGTCGCGAGATGTCGCGCAGTGTGACCGGGCAATACGAGCAGCGCGTGAGCGCGTTGGTGATCGTGATCAACGCGGACATCGGGCGTGAAGGCGACCGCATCGGCGCGCGCCTCGCGACGATGAAAAACTCGCTCAAGGACGACAACAACTTCCGCAACGTGGTGGTCCGTGCCGCAGATCGCAGCTACGTCCTGGATTACGCCGGCAACGCGATGCGCCTGTCCGGACTCGACTTTCTCCAGATCCAGGATGACGAAGGGCGCGTCGTCTCCTCCGGCCACTTCCGGAACGAATTCGATCGTCTCGGCCCGGCGGTGTCCGGGACCACGCTGCTGCGTGCGGCCACCGCCGAGGGTCCGTTTCTCACGCTGGTGACGAGCGATACGGTGTACATCACGCCCAGCCATCGTTTCCGCCTCGTCGGCGGAATCGCGGTCGACTCGCAGTTTCTGGCCCGACTGGCGCGCGACCCGGAGCTGGGCGTCGCGCTCGCCCTGCCGCGCGATTCCACGAGGTCCGACTCTGGCAAACTCGTCGTGGGTCCGCCGCTCACGCTTCCGTATATCGACGCGACGGACGGTCCGGGGCGGGTTGAGCAGGCACGCATCGAAATCACCCGCTCGGCCGCGCTGCTGACGGCGCTGCAGCGCAACGTGAATCTCTGGTTTGCGGCCGCCGTCCTCGTCGCCGCGTTGGCCGCGCTCTTGCTGGCCGGTTGGCTCTCCACGCGGATCAGCGAGCCGGTCGAAGCAGGCTTCCGCGACATGGAGCGTCGCGTCGTGATCGGGGAACTCGCGCGCCAGGTCAATCACGACGTGAAGAACGGCCTCGCGCCGCTGCGCAACGTATTACGCCATCTTATGCAGGTGGCGCGCGACAAACCGGCCGAGCTGCCGCAGGTTTTCGCCGAACGCCAGGGGACGGTCGAATCGAGCATCAGTTACCTCGAGACGCTCGCCGCGAACTATGCCAAGCTGTCCCCGCAATCGGAGCGGAAGGCCACCGACGTGAACGCCGTCGTGCGGGAGACGATTGGAGGCTCGAGCTCCGTCCGAGCCAAACTGGCCGACGGCCTGCCGCCGGTCTCGGCGGACGCACTCGTGCTGCGGCGCGTGATCGAGAATCTCGTGAGCAACGCGGTCGATAGTCTCGACGGGAAGAACGGCACGGTGACAGTATCGACGGAGCGTGGCAAACGCACGGTGCGCATCGCCGTCAGCGACACGGGGCGCGGGATGACCAAGGCCGAGCTGGACCGCGCGTTCGACGACTTCTATACGACGAAGCCCGGCGGCACGGGGCTGGGCCTGTCGATTGTCCGGCGCCTGGTGCTCGACTCGAATGGCTCGCTCAACGTCGAGACCGAGCCAGGGGAAGGGTCGACCTTCATTGTGGAGATCCCAATACTCTCATGACGCTGGTTCTCATCGTCGATGACGTGCCGGCCATGGCTGAGCAGTACGCCTACGACCTCAAGCGGCTGCGCGGCTACGAGACGCTCATCGCGAAGAGCGGCCGCACGGCGCTCGAAAGCCTCACGCGCGATTCGGTAGACTGCGTCATCCTCGACCTCGAAATGCCCGGGATGGACGGGTTCGAGGTGCTGCGCTCGGTCGAGCGGCTGGGACTGCGCGTGCCCGTCATCGTCTATACCGGAACGGGCGACTACGACCGCTGCGCGCAGGCGATTCGCCTCGGCGCGTACAGCTTCATCGACAAGGCCGAGCCGATGGAGCGCGTGGCGCAGGAAGTCGAGAACGCGATCGAACGGCGCCGGCTGACCGCCGAAGTCAGGCTGCTGCGCCACGGGTTCGGGCTCGAATCACCGCTGGTCGGCACGAGTCCCGCGCTCACGAAGCTCAAGGAAGCCATCGTCCGGGTGGCGCCGGTGCCTAGTCCCGCACTCATCGTGGGTGAGAGCGGCACCGGCAAGGAGTTGGTTGCTCGCGAACTCCATCGCCTGGGCCCCAACCCCAAAGCCCCATTCATCGCGCTCAACAGCGCCGCGCTGCCGCACGAGCTTGTCGAGAGCGAGCTGTTCGGCCACGAACGGGGCGCGTTCACGGGCGCGAACGCCACGCGCAAGGGCGCGTTCGAGGCGGCCAGCGGGGGCACGCTATTCCTGGACGAAATCGGCGATCTGCCACCCGCGGCCCAGGCCAAGCTGCTGCGCGTGCTCGAGGAGCGGAAAGTGACACGCCTCGGTGGCAACAAGACGATCGACGTCGACACCCGCGTCGTGGCGGCGACGCACCGCGATCTCGAGAAGGAAGTCGCCGAGGGCAGGTTCCGCGAGGATCTGTTCTATCGGCTCAACGTACACGTGCTGCGGGTGCCGCCGCTGCGCGATCGGCTGTCCGACGTTCCCGCGCTGGTCGAGCACCTCGTCGCCGCGACCTGCGAACGCTTCGGTATGAAGACGAAGACCGTCGCACCGGATGCCGTCGAGGCGCTGATGTCGTACGACTGGCGACGCAACAACATCAGGGAGCTGCGCAACGTCGTCGAGCGCATGCTGATCGCGACCGACGGCGATGAGCTAACCAAGGCTGCAGTGCCAATGGAGATCCGAGATTCCAAACACACAGCCCCACGCACGACGCACGACGGACGACGCACGTTCGAAGAGCAGAAACAGGAGGCCGAGCGACAGATCGTGATTCAGGCGCTAGAGCGCAATGAGTGGCACGTCACCAAGACGGCGAAAGAATTGGGCCTGTCGGACCACGCCAGCCTGCTGAAGATCATGCGCCGGCTCGGTGTCCAGCGAGACGCTTCCTAAGGGCGTCGAGCGTGTTCGTCGAGACACAATCGTCGAACAACGGCGTTGTAATTCAACCACTTAGCAAATGGTCCATGGTCTGCTTTTCCTCCGGGCGAACCCGACTCCCTGGAGGAGCCATGTCGTACCAATTCGAGCTGAATCAGTCCAATCGTTCGCTGCGGTTCCCGGTCATTCTGATGGCTGGGATCGTGTGCACCGTGATCGCCGTCTACGCTTTTGCCGCCTGCGGCGACCGCAACCCCGACCAGGCTCGCGCTAGTGAGCCCGTGGGATCGACAACGTCTACAACGGTCCCCGTCAGCACCGGCAGCACTGAGAAGCCGGCGCTCGTCATCAGCGGTCCGGTCACGTTCGAGATGGCGGATTCCGCCTATCGCGGGCGCCGCTACGATGACGCCACCGTCCTCTTCAAGACCTACACCGAGAGCCGGCCCAACAACGCATGGGGGTTCTACATGCTCGGCTTGTCGGCGTGGAAGTCGGGTGATCGCGAGCAGGCGGAAACCGCATTCGTGCAGGCGCTCACGCTCGACTCGACGCACGTGAAGAGTCACCTCAACCTGAGCCGCGTGTTGCTCGAGTCAGGCCAGCCCGACAGTGCGCTGGTGCACATCGAAGCCGCCATCGCTCTCGATTCGACGTCGAGCGAGCCGCTGCGCCTACAAGGCCGCGTGTTCGAAGCGCAGGGGAAGAATGATGATGCGATCGTGGCCTACCAGCGCGCCATCGTGAAAAACGACAGCGACACCTGGGCGATGAACAACCTGGGTGCGCTGTACATCCGGCTCGAGCGGTTCGAGGACGCCATCGGCTCGCTCGCTCGCGCCAACGAAATCGAGGACAAGGTCGCGACGTTCCACAACAACCTCGGCATGGCACTAGAGTTGACGGGCCGCTATCAGCAGTCAGTCGAACAGTACCGCGCGGCGCTGGCGATCGAGGGGACCTACGGCAAAGCTGTGTCGAACCTGCAGCGTGTCGAGCTGGTGAAGCAGGATCCGTCGATTACGGCGGTCGATCTCACGGAGCGGTCGAAGCAGTTCCAGGATCAGATCACGAAATGGTAGAAGAGTACTAATTGTCGGCGAGCCGCCTCAAAAACCGGTTGAGGCGGCTTTCGCTGCTGTGCGGATCTTCGCCGATGTAGTCAACGCGTGCCTCGATGAGTGCGGCGTGCAGCTCGGTGCGTGCCTCGGCGGCGCGGGCGCACAGCGACGCTTCTTCGGGGGCGGAGACCTCGAGCAGATCGGCGGCGAGCGCGAGCATGCGGCCGGCGAACGTGACGTACGCGCGTACCATGCCACGGCCTTCGCCGCCGCGCTCCACCCATTCGGGGAAACAGCCGGCCCACCACAACGCCAATGCCGCCGCGTCGGCCGCGGCTTCCGCTTGCGCGACCGTGCCTTGCGGCAGCGCGGCGACGTAGCGCCACCATTCCGTCATGCCGTTTTCGCCTTGCGCGATGGCGCGCTGTGAATGCGAAGTCGCAAACACGACAGGGAGCGTGGCGGCGTAGTCGGCGAGCAGGATGTCGGTGACGCCGCGCGTCCGCAGCTGCGCGCGGATCGGGATGTACCAGAGCAGGGTGAGGGGCAGCGGAGCAGGCGCGCCGCCGCGACCGAGGACCGCCTCGAGAGCCGCGGGGGAATCGAGCACGACGTCGACGGCGCCCGCTTGCAGGGCTTCGTCGGCTTCACGTCCCTCCGACACATCCATCCGTGCGATCTCGTCTACCAGACAGGCGAGGTCGCTGCGGGTCAGTTGGCGATGGATGATGGGCCTGATCATGCTTCCCTCCTTACGACTCGAGAGGCAAGCTTGGTGCCTGTCATCTATCTGGCTATTGTGCAATGCCTTAGGCTCAGAAACCTGTGAGGCTGCTCACGCTAGTAAACACAGGCTTGTGGGGCAAGTAGATAGCACTCGGGGCCTTGGAGTGCTAAGGCTGCCGGTTTAAGTTCCCGCTCCCATGAAAGCCACAGACATTCGCAAGGGTCACGTCCTCTTGATCGACGGCCAGCCGTGCCGGGTCATGGACTTCACGCACCGCACGCCCGGCAACCTCCGGGCGTTCGTGCAGGTGCGTTTTCGCAATCTGGTGTCGGGCAACACATTCGATCAGCGCCTCGCCGCGACCGACTTTCTTCAGGAGGCGCGTCTCGATACAAAAGAGATGCAGGTCCTCTATCAGGATCAGGGCGGCGTGCACGTGATGGATCAGCAGACCTACGAGCAGTTCACGCTCGACGAGCGCGCCGTCGGCGAGGACACGCCGTGGCTGCAGCCGGAGATGGTGGTGCAGGTGGAGTGGCTGGATGGACGGCCCATCGCCATCGAGCTGCCGTCGGTGATCGAGCTGAAGGTGGTCGAGACCTCGCCGGTGATGAAGACGGCAACGAAGACCGCGAGTACCAAGCCGGCGAAGCTATCGAACGGTGTGACGGTTCAGGTGCCGGAGTTCATCAGCCCCGGCGAGAAGGTGCGCGTGGACCCGCGCTCCGGGCAATACCTGGAGCGGGCGAAGTA
>DASWEL010000178.1:0-2932 GCA_036394755.1 Gemmatimonadales bacterium
TCTCGAAGGCCTCGAGGACCAGCGCTTTGTTCTTTGCTTCTCTCGATTGGTTCATGCGTTCAGCTCCTCTCTCGAGGACCGGACCGTTCCGTGCGGTACCACGCCAGACGGGGACCACGGCTCGGCCAGACCAATTCCGAAGCGCTCATGTCGCGGGGCGCTCCTCGATTGCGTCGACACGATCAGGGTAGAAGGCGAGATGATCCTTGATCTCGGCGACCGCGGCGTAAGGCGCCTCATAGGTCCAGACGGCATTCACAGATCGCTCCCCACCGAGTGGGATGCTGTAGTAGGCACAGTCACCCTTATAGGGGCAGTAGGTGGCGTGATCGGTACGCTTCAGGAGCGACAGGGCGACATCCTTGCGCGGGACGTACTGCACTGGCGCATAGGCCGCCTCGCGCAACGTCAGCGCGTCTCGAGTGTCGGCGATGATGCGACCGGCGACCGACACGATCACCCGTGACGGGTTCCGCTCAATCCTGATCGGATGATCGGGCCCTGGGAGTGTTATCCGTTTTTCCGCCATGGTTGCGACCTCCATCCTCAGTGCAATCCGCGGGGCGCAGTAAGTCTCTCTGTTCTAAGCCACCGGGGACGGCTCGGCGCCCGCGGTTGCACCGCCGATGATGGCGACGTGACAACGAATAGGAGATGCACTTTCGGTCTCGAGCGGCACGGTTGGTCAGCCTTTCGACGACGATTCGCCGTGGGTTCGGAGCGCTATACCGCTGTCTTGCCGCCGTCAGCCGCGAACGACGCCCCCGTGATGAACGCGGCCTTGTCGGACGCGAGGAACACGATGGTCTGGGCGATCTCTTCGGGCGTGCCGAGTCGGTGGAGCGGCACGGTCGCGACCAAGCCGGCCTTCCTTTCGTCAGTGCCGGTGAAGCGGTTGAGCATCCCCGTCTCGATCGGACCAGGGGCGACCGCGTTGACGCGCACGCCGCGCCCCGCCACCTCGAGCGCCGCCGACTTGGTCAGCCCTTCGACCGCGTGCTTGCTGGCGGCGTAGACGGAGGCGCCGGCGGCGCCGGTGCGACCATAGGTCGAGGACACGTTGACGATGCTGCCACGTCCTTGCGCCAACATCACGCGAAGTTCGTGCTTCATGCTGAGCAGCGTGCCGAGCACGTTGGTCTCAAAGGTGGCGTTGTAAGTCTCCGCCGATTGCTCGGTCACGGGGCCGGGTGTGCCTTCGGTGCCGGCATTGTTGACGGCCGCATCCAGCCTGCCGAAACGAGCGACGGCCTTGTCGACCAGCCCGCGCACGTCGTCCTCGCGGCGTACGTCGGCACGCAGGAACTCGGCCTCCGCGCC
Source organism: Gemmatimonadales bacterium (assembly GCA_036394755.1). Taxonomy (GTDB): domain Bacteria; phylum Gemmatimonadota; class Gemmatimonadetes; order Gemmatimonadales; family GWC2-71-9; genus 20CM-2-65-7. The sequence continues at coordinate 1,321 of DASWEL010000178.1, forward strand.
GAGCTCGCGCAGCTCGGCGATCAACCGTTTCCCTTCCTCCTCGTGTCGACCGGACACGACGACGCGTGCACCCTCGGTCGCGAAGGCCCGCGCCGTCGCGCGCCCGATACCCGTGAGCGCACCGGTGATCAATACGACAGGGGTCTTCATGAGCTCCTCCTCGGTATGGGTTCGACGGACCGCACTGCGTCCGGGAGCCCATCGCAACGACCGTGCCGCGCCAATTCTCATACATCACAGCCCGTCGAGGGTCGTGGTCGAGCCGAAATTTAGTACGGACCGCTCACCGGTCGAAGATCAACAACGTCGACGTGGCGGACGCGTACAGCCGGCCCTCGACGTCCGTCAGGCTCGCCTCGGCGAATGCCGCACGTCGTCCGAAGGAACGCACGTGGCCTTCGGCGCGCAGGAGTCCGGTGTCGCGGGTGATCGCCTTGTGATACGCGACCTTCAGCTCCAGCGTCGTGTAACCCTGGGTCGTCGCCAGGCGCGAATGCACCGCACACCCGCAGGCGGAATCGAGCAGCGCGGCAGCGTAGCCGCCGTGCACCGTACCGATGGGGTTGTAGGCGTGCTCCCCCGGCGTGCCCGCGAAAACGGCCCTGCCGGATTCGACCTCGACGAAATCGAAGTCGAGCGACACGAGAATGCCAGGTCTGCGTCCGGAGGCTATCAGCGTGCGCATTTGCGCCAGGCCGTCGAGACCGTCACCGACTTCTTCCGCGAGGCTCATGTGCCTCCCTCCAGGCTCAGACACCGATGTTTTCGCGACCAACGGCCCGGCCGCGGGTGAATTGCTCTGAGTCAACTGCGTGTCTTCCATCCTACCCCCTAGGGATGCCGGGCGTCACGAACACGTCCCAGTTCAGCGGAATGTCTCGCGTTCTGAATTCAGTCATAACCCCTTTATCTCCCTTATTGGCGTGCCTGCGGGCGGGGCTTGCTGGTGGTGCGGCACGCGAGCGTCGATCAGTGGGCGCCAAATTGGAACAGGATCTTGCCGCCGCGATTCGATCTCATAGATCGCTTGATCGCTTCTTTGAACTGCTCGAGCGGGTAGACATGCTCCACCGCGGCCCAGAGCGATCCACCAGCTACGAGGTCGCTCAGCTTCTGGTAAATCTCCTGGATCTCTGCGCGGGGCGCGTTGCGTATCCAATTGATGAGCCAGAATCCGTGGAGGCTGAGATCACGATAGATGAAGTCTTTGGGCGAGATCGCCGGGAACTGCCCGCTCAGAACGGCGTAGACGACAGTCGAGCCGCCAGTCTTGAGCGACTTGGCCAACTCGCCCACCGGAGTTCCGCCTACGGTATCGAGGACGAGGCTCAGTTTCTTCCCGTTGAGAGCCTCCTCAATATCCTTGTGTAAGTTGTCGCCTTGCTGGACGACGCGGTCACCCCCCCACTGCCGAACCTGTTCGGCAGCTTCTTCCCGGCGGACGACATTCAGCGTCTTGACTCCAGCGAGCTTCGCCAGCGCAATGATGTACTGCCCCATGGCCGAGTTGGCTGCGGTTTGAGCGATCCAGTCGCCGGGCATCAGGGAAACGTATCGGTTCAGCAGGAGATAGGCGGTAACCGGGTTGATCCCGATCATCGAGAGTTGCAGG
>DASWEL010000179.1:0-33522 GCA_036394755.1 Gemmatimonadales bacterium
GCAGGTGCGTGAAGCCGAAGCTTACGCAGCCAGAGCCAGTTCAGAGTTGGCTTGTGTATAGTCCCAGTTGATTTACCAGGTGACTGAGAACCTGGGCACGCAACAGTACCCTCGCCAAACCCGTCGAAGCCTGTCGCCCCCAAAAACCTCGAGCGGCTTGAAGCTTAGTGACCTTGAGTGGCCTTTTCAACTCGATTCCGCCCTGCCTGCTTGGCACGATACAGCGCCGCATCCGCCGCCGGGGGCAGGTTGAGCAAGTCGCCAATGGGCTCGGGATAGGATGCTATCCCGCACGACGTCGTCAACGGATACACCGAGCCACCCCACGTCAGGTGTTTCTCGGCCACGGAGCGGCGAATGCGCTCGGCCACCTCAACGCCCTCGCGCAACGGGGTGCGCGGCAGCCACACGGCGAATTCCTCCCCGCCGATCCGCGCCACGACGTCGCCATCGCGGACGGCGGCCTCGAGCAGTCGCGCGACATGCTTCAACGCGGCATCGCCGGCGGGATGGCCGAGCGTGTCGTTGAGCCGCTTGAAATGATCGAGATCGATGTACACGAGGGTGGCAGGCTCGGAGGACCTGGGCCCGTACGCCGCCATGGCTCGTTCGAGCTCGCGGCGATTGCGCAGCCCCGTCAGCGGATCGACGACGGCGCGCCGTTCCGCGTCATGCAGGGCACGGGCCGCCGCGAGCCGGGGGCCGAGATCTGTGAGCAGCGGGGCGAGATCCTCGAGGAGCGGCGCATCCGGCTCGAGCGGCGAGCCGAGCAGCACCAACGCGCCCACGACCAGCGATCCGTCCGTCAACGGATATGCCGTCCCCGCACATTCGCTGCGCCGCCGCTGCGGGACTCCGAGCCCGAACACATCCTCGTTCCCCCGCGTCGCGACGGGAACGCCCATGCCGATGGCTCGTGCCACAGGCGACTCCGGAGAGAGCGGCAAGCCGGCCAGGCGCCGATCCGCCGCGCTTGACACCGCGACCACATGAGCGCCATCGGCCCCGGCGATGACGAGTACGGCGCCACGATGCGCGATCTGTTCGCCAAGCTCCACCGCGGCGCGCGCCATGCCGTCCAGCGTCAGGGCTCCCGCGACGAGACGCGATACGCGTCCCGCGATCATGCGGGCGCGCGGCGCGGAGCTCTGTTCCTCCGCGAGTCGCATCCCACCGACATAGCGACGCAGCGCCCGGGCCACGCCATCGGTCAACGTCTCGGGATAATCCCCTCCGGCGAGCGCCAACCCGGCGCCATACGGGAAATCGCCGACGGCAATGAGCGTGGCATCGCGGTCACGAATGACGTGCAGGCGACCGTCGACTGACGCGAGCTGCACCAACGCTGCACCGCGGCGCCGTTCCTCTTCTCCAATCTCGGGAGTGGCGAGGACCTCAATTTCACCCTCGCTGGCACCCACACTCCATGCGGCGGTTGCGTCGTACGCCTGCCGCAGCAGATCGAGCACCTCGGGGAGTCCCAAAGGTGGCGGCCCGCGGCGGCGCAGTCGCCCCGGCCGCCACCGGACCGTCCAGCCGAGTGAGAGCGCGATTCCGCCCGCTACGGCCACGACGCCCCACACTCCGCCCCGCCACACTGCGACCGTGACGGCGCCAAATCCCAGCAGCTGCAGCAGCAGCGCGACCCAACGGCGCGCTGGCGTGCGCTTAAGAATGGTTGATGCGGCTCGCCGCCGCGGCGGCGCCAAATCCGTTGTCGATGTTGACGACGGTGACGCCTGAGGCGCAGGAATTCAGCATGGCGAGCAAGGCGGCGAGCCCCCCGAATGAGGCTCCGTAGCCGACGCTCGTCGGTACGGCGATCACGGGCACCTTCACCAGCCCGCCGACGACGCTGGGCAATGCGCCTTCCATGCCGGCGACGACAATGATTACGCTCGCGGCGCGCAGCACATCGGTCTGCGTCAGCAGACGGTGGATCCCGGCAACTCCGACGTCGGTGAGGCGCTCGACGCTGTTCTTGAGCGCCCGCGCACTGACCGCCGCCTCCTCGGCAACGGGGAGGTCGCTCGTGCCGGCTGTACAGATGAGGACCGTGCCCCGCCCCGTGGGCACCGGTTCAGGATCTGGCGGGAGATAGGCCGTCCGACCGAGCTCGTTGAGCTCGACGCGCGGAAAGCGGTCCGCGAGCGCCTGGGATTGCATTGCGTCAGCGCGCGTCGCGAGAAAGCAGCCGCCCGCGGCCTCGAGCCGTTCCGCGATCGCCACGACCTGGCCAACGGTCTTGCCCGGACAAAAAATCACCTCCTGATGCCCCTGCGTGATGGGCCGGAGGTGATCGATCGTCGCGAACGGCAGAGGCTCGAAACTCATGCGGCGAGGGTTTCTGCGAAAATGTCCTCGGCCTCCGAGATCGATTCAATCGCGAAGAGTCGCTGCCGTAGCTGCGACGCCGACGGAAGCCCCTTCGTGTACCAGCCGAAGTGCTTGCGGAACTCGAGCGCGGTCTTCCGCGTGTCGCCCTGCAGCCGCAGTGCGAGGCGCGCGTGCTCCAGTGCCGTACTGAAACGTTCTGCGGGCGTCGGCTCCGGCCCCTTGGCGCGGCCTTCGAGCAGGTCCCGCGCCTCTGCGAACAGCCACGGATTCCCGAACGAGCCGCGGGCGATCATGATACCGGCGCAGTTCGTGTGGTGGCGCATCGCCACCACGTCCTCGGGCGTGCGGATGTCGCCGTTCCCGATGACCGGGATCGTGAGGGCCTGAGCGACCGCCGCGATCTCGTCCCAGTTCGCCGCGCCCTGGTACATCTGGGTGCGCGTGCGCGGATGGAGCGTCAGCGCCTGTGCCCCCGCCTCCTGGCAGCGAAGCGCGATCTCCACCGGGTCGCGCTGCGTCTCGTCCCAGCCGCTGCGGATCTTCACGGTCACCGGCAGTTGCGTGGCGTCCCGGACCGCGCGGATGATGCCGCGGACCAGATTCATGTCCTTCAGGCAGCCTGATCCGCCGTTGTTGCGCACGACCTTCTTGACCGGACAGCCGAAGTTGATATCGACGAAGTCCGGCTCGAACAGCTCCGCGACCATACCGGCGGCCCGCGCCATGATCGAGGCATCGGCGCCGTAGATCTGGATGCCGATCGGCCGTTCGAGCGGCTCAAACCGCATCTCGGCAAGCACTCGCTCGATGCCCAGCGAGATCCCGACGGAGGAGATGAACTCGGACACCACGACGTCGGCCCCGTAGCGGCGGCAGATCTGCCGGAACGGGGACTCCGACACCCCCGCCATGGGGGCGAGGAAGAGGGGGAAGTCGTGCGCGACCGAGTACGGGAAGTGCATGCGCTGGAACGTAATAGCGCGTTGCGCGCGGAGCAACCAAGTTTTACCTTTCGCGCGCGAATGCGCCTACGCGAGTTCTTCTCCGAAGATGCCATCTCGCTCGACCTCCAGAGCACCACGAAGGACGCGGTGCTCAAGGAGCTGGTCGGGCTGCTCAAGCTCGACGAAAAAGCACAGGCGATGCTCTTCAAGATGCTGAAGCGGCGGGAGACGCTGGGCTCGACCGGCATCGGTAATCACATCGCGATCCCGCACTGCCGCTCCCTGGTCGTGAGCCGCCTCCGGTGCGGGTTCGGCCGGAGTTTGAAGGGGATCGACTTCAAGGCCATCGATGACCAGCCCGTCAACTACTTCTTCCTGATCGTCGCCCCGCCGTTGGAAGTCTCAAACCAGTATCTGCCGGTGCTGGGGAAGATCGCACAATTCGCGAAGGAGTCGGATGTATCGGCGAGGCTGGCGAAGCTGCCGACGCCACCGGAGTTTCTGGCCCTGCTAGAAGAGAAGAACATCTAGGGAGCGCTGTCGCGTGCCGCCTGCAAGGCTTCGCGCGCTGGTGCGAAAGCGCTGTCCACGGCGACCGCCACCTGGAGTTGTTGGATAGCGGGTTGCCATAGTTTCGCCCGTATATAGAACCTCCCGAGATCGTAGCGCGGCCCAGCGAGATTCGGCGCGAAGGCAATCGATTGCAAGAGATACTGCTCGCCTGTCCCCCACCGCCCCGCCGCGAATTCGTCCTTACCCTCGAGCCAGAGCGTCCGATACGAGCGCGGCGCGTCGCGCTTGAGTGCCTGGTAGTGCTGCTCATCATCATGCCAGGTTGGTATATGAGCGATGGTGCGTAGCGCCCCAGCGGCGACGAACACACCGACCAGTGTGTACCGCAGCCGAGTCGAGCGAATCGCCATCGCTGCTGAGGCCAGGGCAAACACGACTCCGAAGGACGCCAGATAGAGTGTACGCTCGGCGATCAGGAATTCCGTTGGGAAGAGAACGTTGCTGATGGGTGAGATCGTGATGACGACCCAAACCAGTCCGATCGCAATGCCGGGCATCGTACGTCGCGTCCACCACGCCAGTGCACCCAGGGCAATGCAGACCAGCAGCCCCAGCACATGCCCTAGGGTCAGGCCAGTCGATACGATCAGCTCGCCTGGCGAGTAATCGGCGGAGAGATGCGCCGGGAAGAGCAACAGGCGCCACCATTCCAGGGACAGGCGCACCATCGCCCATGTGCGCTCGAACAGCCCGAGGTGCTCTAGGCCCACCGCGAGCCCGCCCGCGTAGAACGTCCGGATGCCGACAAAACCGTGAACAATGAAGTACGCCGCGATGGTACCTGCCGCGGCGAGTGCAGGCCGCCACGCCGGGCGCAGGCCCGAGCCGCGGCCGACATACAGGAGCAACACCGCCGCCGGCAGCGTGACCGCGATCTCCTTCGCAGTAATCGCCAGCGCCGCACCGAACACGACGCCAATCAGGTACTTCGCGTCGCGTTCCGCGCGGCCTGCGCACACCAGAGCGACGGCGTATCCTCCCGCCGCCATCAGCTCAGCCCGTCCGACGACGTTGGCCACTGCCTCGACGTGCACCGGGTGTACCGCGAACAGCAGCCCCGTGATCAATCCCACCATGGGTCCCGCAAGCTGACAGGCGAGCAGAGCGAACAAGGCTGTGGCGATCGCCGCCCATAAGACGTTGATCGCGTGAAACCAATGCGGACTCTTTGAGACGCGGTAATCCAGCGCGAATGAAGAGATGACGGCGGGCCGCCACATCGAGCCGCCGAACGTCGCGGGCCAGTACGGCTCCTTGAGGACCGCGCCAATGGAAGGCGGCTGCTCGAGGACCAGGCGGTTTGCGACGACCCATTGATCGTCGGCGACGAACTCATTGCGAATCGAGGGGGCCGCGACCGCCGCGGCGGTGAGAGCTGCAATCAGAACCGCCTGGCGAGTCGTTACTCCCACTCGATCGTGGCCGGCGGCTTGGAGCTCACGTCGTACGCGACGCGATTCACGCCGCGCACTTCGTTGATGATGCGATTGGAGATCCTGCCCAGCACGTCGGGCGGAAACGGGAACCAGTCGGCGGTCATGCCGTCGCGGCTCGTCACGGCGCGGAGCGCCACGACGTGATCGTAGGTCCGGCCGTCGCCCATCACACCCACCGACTTGATGGGGAGCAGCACGGCGAACGCCTGCCAGATCTGGTCGTACAGCCCCGCCGCGCGGATCTCGTCCAGGTAGATCGCGTCCACGCGGCGCAGCAGGTCGAGCCGCTCCTCATTGACGGGCCCCAGGACGCGAATGGCGAGCCCCGGACCTGGGAACGGATGTCTCCCGACGATCTCATCGGGCAACCCGAGCTCGCGGCCCACCTGACGCACCTCGTCCTTGAACAGCTCACGCAGCGGCTCGATCAGTGTCCACGGCAGGTTGGGACGCAGCCCGCCGACATTGTGATGCGTCTTGATCGTCGCCGATGGGCCACCCTTGGGTGACGACGACTCGATGACGTCGGGATACAGCGTCCCCTGCACGAGGAAGCCGACGTCCCCCTGGACGTGGCCAGCCGCGTCCTCGAACACGTCGATGAACGTGTGGCCGATGCGCCGCCGCTTTTCCTCGGGGTCCTCGATGCCCTTGAGCTCTTTGAGGAATCGATGCGTCGCATCCACGACGCGGAGATCCATGCCAAGGTGCGCGCGGAACGTCTGCTCGACTTGTTCGCGCTCACCGCGGCGCAACAATCCGTGGTCGACGAACACACACGTGAGGCGATCGCCGATGGCCCGGTGCACCAGTGCGGCAGCGACCGCCGAGTCGACGCCGCCCGACAGGCCGCAAATGGCGCGTCCCTTCGGACCGACCAGCTCGCGAATCCGGCCGACTTCGTGATCGATGAAGTGCCCGGGCGTCCAGTCGGGGACACAGCCGCAAATGTCGAACAGGAAGTTGTGCAGGATCTCGCCACCGCGCGGCGTGTGCGCGACCTCGGGATGAAACAACACTCCGTATATCGGCTTCTGGTCGTGCTGCATCCCGGCGACGGGCGCGTTGGCGCTCGTGGCCGTGACGCGGAAATGCGGCGGCGGCTCGTCCACGCGGTCGCCATGACTGGCCCACACGATTGCCGTTGCGCGCGGCTCGAATCCCGCGAACAGACCCTTGTTGTCGCGGATCGCGATCTCGGCGCGGCCGTACTCCCGCTCACTCGAGGGCACGACCTTGCCGCCGGCGAGCCGGGCGATGAGCTGCATCCCGTAGCAAATGCCCAGGACCGGGACACCGAGATCCAGCATGGCCGGATCGGCGGTCGGCGCACCCTCGTCGAACACGGAATTCGGACCGCCCGAGAGAATGATGCCCTTGGGGTCGAACGTCCGGATGAAAGCGAGGTCCAATCCCTTGCTTGCGGGGTGGATCTCGCAGTAGACGCTCGCTTCCCGGATACGCCGCGCGATCAGCTGTGTGAACTGCGATCCGTAATCGAGGATGAGGATGCGGTTCACGCCCTGTACCAGGTGGTCGGCTCAGCGGTCTCGCCGCGGACAAGATCGTCGAGCGTTTCGCGCTGGCGTGCCACGTAGTAGCGGTCGCCATCGACCATGACTTCGGGCGCCCGCGGCCGCTGATTGTACGTCGAGCTCATGACGAAGCCGTACGCCCCGGTGCCGAGCACGGCCAGCACCTCCCCCGGGCCGACGGCGACGAGTTTCCGGTCGAGCGCGAGGAAGTCGCCGGTCTCGCAGATCGGTCCGACCACATTGACGACCTCTTCGGGCCGCTTGCCGTCGCGCAGCGGCAGGATTTCATGGTGCGCATTGTAATGACTCGGCCGGACGAAATCGGTCATCCCGGCATCGACGATCACGTATTCCTTGCCGCCCGCGTGCTTGCGGTACAGCACGCGGGTGAGCAGGACTCCCGCATTCGCGACCAGGTAGCGGCCCGGCTCACACAACAGGCCCAGTCCCGCCGCGCCGACGGCCGGGACGACCGCTTCAGCGAACGCCTTGGGCGTGGGCGCCTTCTCGTTGTGATAGCGCACTCCCAGCCCGCCGCCGACGTCGAGCGCCTCCAGCGTGGTGATACCGGAGGCGCGGAGGGCGGTTACCAGCTCGATCAACTTGATAGCGCCACGGTGGTAGGGCGCCACATCGGTGATCTGCGAGCCGATGTGCATGGCCAACCCGCGCAGCACCAACCGGGGCTCGGCGGCAATCCGCTTGGCTACCGTGACGACTTCGTCGAACGGAACGCCGAACTTCGCCGTCTTCTCGCCGGTCTTTGTGTACGGATGGCTGTCGATCGCGACGTCCGGATTGACGCGAATTCCGACGCGCGCCGTTGTCTTGATATCGTTGGCGACCGTCGTCAGCGTCGCCAGCTCGCTGGTGGACTCGATATTGATGAAGCCGACGCCGGCGCGAATCGCTTCTTCGATCTCCGCCGTCGTCTTTCCCACTCCAGAGAAGACGATGCCGTCCGGGTCGAATCCGGCGATCCGTGCGCGCCGCAGCTCGCCGACCGACACGATGTCGGCCCCCGCCCCCAGCTGCTTTAGGACACGCAGCACGCCGAGGTTGCCGTTGGCTTTGACGGAGTAACAGATGCGATGGCGGATGCCGTGGAGCGCATCGTCCAGCGCGTTGTACTGCGCGCGGATCAGATTGGCGCTGTAGACGTAGGCGGGCGTCCCGATGCGATCCGCGATTGCCTGGAGCAATCCGGGATCGAATCCTAGTACGCCTGTGCCCACACGGCCTCCGCGATGCTGGGCGCACCGCACCACATGCACGTCTTCGGCGCCTCCTTGCTGCGGAACTCGGGATCGGGGAGGACCCGGATCGTCGCGTTCGTCTGCTGCTTGATCTCCGCCTCGCAGGCGGGGTCGCCGCAGAACCCGGCGTAGACGAATCCGCCGCTGCCCTTCATGAACTCGAGGAACTGCGCTTTCGTGGCACCGCGGATCGAGTTCCTCTCGCGCCGCTCGCGCGCCGCAGCGAGCAGCGCGGCTTGGATCGCGTCGAGTGCGGCCGTGACCGCCCCCACTGCGCTTGGGAGTGGAACGGGAGCTTTTCCTCCGGTCCGACGTGCCAGCACGACCTGCCCGCTGGCGAGATCGCGTGGACCGATTTCCAGCCGGACGGGCACTCCCAGCGCTTCCCACTCGAAGTACTTGGCGCCGGGCTTCATGTTTTCGCGCACGTCGAACTCGACCCGCACACCAGCCTTCTCGAGATCGGCCTTGATCTGATTACCGACAACCGACAACTGATTACGCTCGTCGTCAGTCTTCCAAATCGGCACGATCGCGACCTGCACCGGCGCGAGCTTCGGTGGCGCCACCAGCCCGTTGTCGTCCGAATGCGTCATGATCAAGCCGCCGATCAGCCGCGTAGAGACACCCCACGACGTGTTCCACACGTGCTCGAGGCCGCCGGCGGCGGTCTGGTACTTCACGTCGAACGCCTTCGAGAAGTTCTGGCCAAGGTTGTGGGATGTCCCCCCCTGGATGGCCTTGTTGTCCTGCATCAGCGCTTCGATCGCATACGTGCGCAGCGCGCCGGCGAACTTCTCGCTTTCCGTCTTCAGGCCCGTGAGCACGGGCATCGCCATCCACTCTTCCGCGAAGCGCCGGTATATCCCCAGGATGAGTCGGGCCTCCTGCTCGGCACCTGCCTCGTCGGTGTGTGCGGTGTGCCCTTCCTGCCATAGGAACTCGGTCGTCCGCAGAAAGAGGCGCGTGCGCATCTCCCAGCGGACCACGTTGGCCCACTGATTCAGGAGCAGCGGCAAATCGCGATAGCTCTGGATCCACTTCGCGAACATCGCGTAGATGATCGTCTCCGACGTCGGCCGCACGATGAGCGGCTCCTCGAGGGCCGAGGTGGGATCGACCGCAATGGCGCCCGCGCCTTCCTTCCCTGTGGCGCGCAGTCTGGTGTGCGTGACGATCGCGACTTCCTTCGCGAACCCCTCGACGTGCTCGGCCTCTTTCGCGAGGAAGCTCATGGGGATGAAGAGCGGGAAGTAGGCGTTGCGGTGCCCAGTAGCCCGGAACATGTCATCGAGCGCCCGCTGCATCAGCTCCCAGATCCGGTAGCCGTGGGGGCGAATGACCATGCAGCCACGCACCGGCGAGTAATCCGCCATCTGCGCCTGCGTAATGACGTCCCCGTACCACTCGCTGAAGTCTTTAGCGCGTGGCGTGATTTTCTGTGCTTGAGCCATTAATCGAAATATCCGTTGAGAAGCTGGCGCAGCGGAACCTGGGCTTCGGTGCCCGTCCGGAGGTCTCGCACGACCGCATTCCCGCTGGCGCGCTCCTCCGGACCGACGATGACGGCGCGGGCCGCGCCCCGCGCCGAAGCGAGCTCGAGCTGTTTCCGCACGCCGGCGTGCCGCAGGCCATACTCGACGGAGATACCTCGCTCTCGCAGGGCGTGCGCGAGCTGGAGGATCGTCGGGAGATCGTCCCCGCCGACCGCGATCAAAAAGGCGCCGAGCTCGGTCGACGCCTTGGGAGTCGCGCCGCGCTCCTTGAGGAGCTCGCCGAGCACAACATCGCCCATGCCGAACCCCAGCGCGGGCTGATCGAGCAGCCCGTCGTAGCGACCGCCGCCCGCAATTGCGCGGAGCGACTTCTTGGCATCGAACAGCTCCCACACGATGCCCGTGTAATACGCGAGCCCTCGGACGATCGTGAGATCGATCGTGACGAATTCACCGAGACCCATGCTTTGGAGCGCCTGAACGGCTTGTCCCAGCGGCTCCGCCGCGTCACCGGCGGCCTTCAACGCGTCGGGCCCGCGCAGGCCGGCGACGTCGAATACGGCTGCGCTCTCCTTCTTACCGTACCCGGCCTCCTTGAGCATCTCCTCCAGAACGTTCTTTGGGACGCGCTCGCTGCGATCGAGGACCGCATAAGCGGCCGGGAGTTGCCCTTCGGTCAGCCCGCGACCGGTGAGGAGCGCTTTGATCAGCCGGCGGTCTGAGACCCTGAGCCTCACATCCCCAGCCCCAAACCCCAAGGCCCTCATAATGTCGACCGCCGCCGCCATGAGTTCGGCATCTGCGAGGAAGCCAGCTTCGCCGATGATGTCCATGTTGAGCTGAAAATGCTCCCGCAGGCGACCGCGCTGCTGGCGCTCGTAGCGAAATAGCTGTGGTATCGAGAACCAGCGGATCGGCTTCTTGAGTGCCTGCACGCGGGCGGCGACCATGCGCGCCAGGGTCGGCGTCATCTCGGGCCGCAGCGCGACGTCGCGATCGCCCTTGTCTCGAAATGCATACAGCTGCTGGACGATCTCGTCGCCGCTCTTCTGCGTGTACATCTCGAGCGATTCGAGGGGCGGACCGTCGTATTCCTCAAAGCCATAGCGCGCGGCCACGCTCCGCCAGGTGGCGAAGATGTGGTTGCGGAGGCTCAGGTCTTCAGGGTAAAAGTCGCGAAAGCCGGGTAGGGCTTTTCCTTGCATCGCAACAACTTAACCGACGGGCGCGAAACCGGGCAAGCGAGCCATCGCGTCGCCGACGGTGTGAAACGAACCAGTGACGAGAACCGTCGCGGCATCCTCCTGAATGTCGTGCAGCGCCCGCTCGAAGTCTGGCTCGAACGAGATGTCGGGTCCCATATCCTCGAGCGACCAGCGCTGCATGACAGGAATCGACGGCGGCACCGTGAGCACCAGGCGATCGACCATCGGCCGCAGCGTCTCGAGCATGGCGCGCCAGGCCTTGTCGTTCCGGATCCCCACGAGCGCATGCAAAGGCCGGCGGATCGGCGGATTGGCGGATCGAACGGCTTCGGCAACGACCTGCATCCCGTCCGGATTGTGCGCGACGTCGAAGATCCATTTTCCCCGCACCTCGAACCGGCCCGGGATATAGGCGTTCTCGAAACTCGCCGGGAGACTCTTCCCCACTGGCCCGAATGGCTTGGGCAGCGCGTTCAGGACGGCGTGCGCAACCAGGGCGTTGGCGATCTGGTGGCGCCCTCGTAACCCGAGATGCGTGTCCTTCCTCGGTCGCAGTGTCGTGTCGACGGGGATGATCGGCTCGGCCCCACGGCGCTTGGCCTCCCGCACCAACTCGGCGCGAATCTCGGGATCGGCTTCACCCGTCACGAACGGCACCTTCGGCTTCGCAATGCCCGCCTTCTCGCGCGCGATGCCCTTGAGGTCGCTGCCCAGGTAGTCGACGTGCTCCAGCGCGATCTTCGTCACCGCGGTGACGAGCGGCGTCAGCACGTTGGTGGCGTCGAGCCGGCCCCCCAACCCCACTTCGATGACCGCGATGTCGACGTCGCGGGCCGCGAGATCGGCAAACGCGATCGCGGTGGTCGCCTCGAAGAAGCTGGCGTCCAGCCGCTCGATGTGGGGTCTGAGCTGCGTCGTCCATTCCGCGAAGGCATCCTCACCGATCGGGACCCCGTCTACGGTGATCCGCTCACAGGGGGAAATGAGGTGCGGCGAGGAGTACAGTCCGACGCGCCATCCCTGCGCTCGCAGCTCGTTGGCCACGAACGCGCACGTGGATCCCTTCCCGTTCGTGCCGCCGATGTGGATTGTGGGAAAGTGGCGCTCTGGGTGGCCGAGCACGTCGAGTAAGCCCTCGGTCGGCCCAAGGCTCCATTTGATACGACCGGCTTGTCGAGCGAAAAGAAACTGGACGGCGTCTTCGAAGGTCAGTCGGCGGCCTCGGCCGGCCAGGCGCCGGTCATGTGCCGCAGCAACTGCGCGGTCGTGTCCCGCAACTCGCCACGGGGAACGACGGCGTCGATCATCCCATGATCAAGGAGGAATTCGGCCGTCTGGAAACCTTCAGGCAGGTCCTGGCCAATCGTCTGCTTGATCACGCGCGGCCCCGCGAACCCGATGACGGCGCCCGGCTCGGCGAGAATCAGGTCGCCTTGCATGGCATACGAGGCCGACACGCCGCCGGTCGTCGGATTGGTGAGCACCGACATGAACGGCACCCTCGCACCCTGCAGCTCGGCGATCACCACCGACGTTTTGGCCATCTGCATGAGCGAGAGGACACCCTCCTGCATGCGGGCACCGCCCGACGCCGAGACCAGGATCAGCGGTGTCTTCTTGTCGATCGCGTGCCGCGTCAGCCGGGCGATCTTCTCGCCGACCACCGATCCCATCGACCCGCCCATGAAGGCGAAATCCATGACGCCGAGGCTGATGGGCATGCCGTGCAACCGCGCGTAGCCGGTGCGGACGGCATCGAGCGGACCCGCCTTTTTGATGGCGGCCTGCACGCGTTCCGTGTAGTTCTCGAACTTGAGGGGATCTGCGGATTTCAGCGCGGCGAACAGCTCGTGCCAGGACCCTTCATCGACCAGCAGGTCGATGTACTCCTGGGCGCTGATCCGCCTATGGTAGCCACAATTCGGGCACACGTTGAGCGCGCGAACGAAGCGTTCGCGGATGTCGACGTGCCCGCATTGATCACACTTTTCCCAGGCGTCAGCCGGAATCTCGAGCTTTACTCGCTCGGATGTGCGCGGCTTCCGTTCCTTTTTGAACCAGGCCATTCGCGCCATATAGTGACGAAGCGCACAATCTGTGACCGCAGCTTTACCAACGCTAGTCCCGCGGAGCTAACCTATTGCCCGAGTTCGGCATAGCCGGACTGCCGGGACTCCCAAGCCACACGCAGCGCAATACCCACACCAATCGAGCACGCGAGCAGGAAAGATCCGCCGTACGAGAAAAACGGCAGCGGGATGCCGGTAATAGGCATCAGGTTGATCGTCATGCCCACGTTTTCGACGATGTGCGTAAAAAAGAGGCCGGCGATGCCGAAGACGCACAGGCTCGAGAACGGATCGGTCGCCCGGCGAGCCACTCGTAGTAACCCGAAGAGGAGCCACGCGAACAGACACAGCGCGACGAGCACACCGACGAATCCCAGCTCCTCGCCCACCACCGAAAAAATGAAATCGGTGTGCTGCGCCGGGAGAAACGCGAGCCGCTTCTGCGTCCCCTCCGTGAAGCCCTTTCCCAGCAGGCCGCCCGAGCCGACCGCGACCTTCGACTGGATGACGTGCCACCCTGCCGCTCGTGGATCGACGTCGGGATTCAGGAAGGCGAGCAGGCGGTTTTGCTGATACGGCGCCAGCCGATTCCAGAACGGCAGTGCGAGCACGCCGCCCAGGACGTTCAGGCCCATGATCGCGACGCCTTCCCAGAGGTAGGGTCGCCACCACAGCAGGAGCGCGGCCAGGACAGCGATCCAGATGCCCCAGGCGACGGTCGAGAACGCGAGCACGAGTCCGATGACAGGGGAAGCGAGCAGCACCAAGAGAGACGGTTTCGTCCCCGCCCAAAACAGCATCAAGAACAGGATCGCGATGAAGACGATCGCGCTGCCCAGGTCGGGTTGTTTGAGCACGAGGAAGCAGGGCAATCCGGCGATGATGCCCGGGATAATCAGATCGCGGATGGTCGCGGGCGCCTCGCGCTGCGCCGCGAGCCAGCGGGCGAGCATCAGGATGGTCGCGAGCTTGGCGAGCTCCGCAGGCTGCCCGAAGCGATGGCCCCCAATCGCGATCCACGACTTGCTCCCCGCGGCCGTCCCCGCGCCCGTGCCGACGGCGAGCGTGAGCAACAGCAGGAACAGCGCGATGGCGTAGGCGAACGGCGTTGCCCATTCGAGCATGCGCGGCGACGTGCGGAAGATGATTCCGGCCACGATGAGCCCGAGGGCCAGCCACAGGACCTGCCGCTGCCAAATCGTGGCGACGAAGGTCGGCACGTCGGTCTGGCCCGCGGAGTACAGGGTCGCCAGCCCGTACAGCGCCAGCAAGACGACCGATACGAACAGCCCCTTATCGAGTTGGCGGACGCGGGACAGCACTGTCGACCGGAATGATGGGCGGAAGGGTGTCGGGTAGCACGGGAAGCTGGAACGGCGCGGGCGCGGAATCGTTGGGTAGCACCACGCGCATCTGCGACGCCGTGCGTTCGTCGATGCCGAGGTAGTGCGCAATCGTCCTGGAGACAAGCGGCGCGACGGCAGTGCCGTGTCGCGCGAACTCTATGATCGCGCCCACAACAATCTCTGGCTTGTCCGCCGGGGCGAAGGCAATGAACCACCCATGATCGAGTCCATGCGGGTTCTGCGCCGTCGCCGTCTTGCCTGCGATGGTGACGTTCGCCAGTCGCGATCCCCGCGCCGTCCCCGATTCCACCACCGCGATCATCGCGCGCCGCAGGACGGTGAGCTGATCGGCGTTCAGATCCAGCGATGCGTTCGTTCCCGGCGGCGGCCCGGCTCGCACGAGAAAGGGGGTGCGCACCCGGCCGTCACTCGCGAGCTGCTGGTACAACCGCACCATCTGTACGAGCGTCTGGGCGTTCTCGCCCTGTCCGATGGCCAGGTTCAGCGCCACCGCCGACGTCCAGCGCCGCGGGCCGTACAAACGGTCGTAGTACTCGGGGCCGGTCGGAAACTCGGATGCGATCTCACCCGGCAAGTCGATGCCGGTTCGCCCGCGGAAGCCCCAGTCATTCGCGTCTTCCAGCAGCGAGGTCACGCCCAGCTTGATGCCGAGCTGGTAGAAGTAGACGTCGCAGCTTTGCGCGATCGCTTCGGTGAGCGCGAGGTCCCCGTGGCCGTGCGCGTCCCAGCAGCGGAAGAACCGGTTCCCATATTGCAGCCCGCCCCGGCAGGGTATTGGCATGTGGCTCCGCGGGCCGACGATGCCGCGCTTCAGCGCCATCGCCGCGACCGCGAGCTTCCATGTCGAGCCCGGCGGGTAGCGCGCTTGAATCGCGCGGTCGAGTAACGGGTGCGCCGGGCTTTCGTTGAGCGAGCGCCAATACGGCGCCGACACACCACCCACGAAGGCGTTGGGGTCGAATCCGGGCGCACTGTAAAGCGCCAGGACTTCGCCGGTATTCGGATTCAGCGCGATCACCGCGCCGCGCTGTCCCGGGGGAAACGTCCGCGAGATGTAACGCTGCAAATCGAGATCGATCGTCGTGTGCAGGTCGGTGCCGGGTACGGGCGCAAGGTTCGCCGCGGCTTCCGCTTCGCGCACCATCTGTCCGCGCGCGCTCACCTCGACGAAGCGTACGCCCTCGGATCCGCGCAGCGTGTCGTCGTATTCGCGCTCGAGCCCGTCCTTGCCCACGAGACCGCCCAGACGGACCATGGCGAACCGGCGTGTGGCGCGCTCGGCTTCCGTGACCTCGCCGACGTAGCCGACGAGGTGTGCGACGACTCCCGTGTCCGGATAATAGCGCTTGGGCTCCGCCTGAATGAGCAATCCGGGAATCGCGACGCGGCGCTCCTCGAGCGCGGAGACGACGCTGAACGGCGCATCGCCGAGGACGAGAGCGGGCTGGTACGGCGCCTTGCGGGCGCGCTGCAACACGCGCTCGATTTCGGCGCTGTCGATGTTCGCGATGGAGGCGATGCGCGCGAGCGTCGAGCGCAGGTTCGCCTCAGGACCGGGCAGCAGCGATACCGTGTAGCCTGGGACGTTCTCGGCGATCACGTGACCCGTGCGGTCGTATATGACGCCTCGTGGCGCGGGGAGCGGAATCGGCCGCAACCGGTTCGTCTCCGACTGCAGCTGATACTTGCCGTGCCCGAGGATTTGCGTGCGGAAGAACGACATCACCATGATCCCCAGCACGATCCAGACGCCCGTGCGCGCCATCCCCAGACGGCGGTCGAGGAGATGTGGATGGAACGCGTTCACACTGACACCCCCAAGGCGCTCCCCTTCCCTCCCCCACCACCGCGCCGATATGGCGTCAGCCAGCCGCGGAAGAACCACAACACGACGACACCCACCAGCGCCGTCGTCAGGCCCTGCAACGGCGACCAGACCAACAGCTCCCACGCGACCTGTGAGCCCTGTAACCGGCCCGAGACGAGCAGCACGATGACGTTGCGGAGCCACGTGCCGGCAAAGAACAGACAGCCCTTGACGAACACGTGCTCGGCGAAGAAGACCGCCTTCGCCCACGACGACATGAAGCCGACGAGCGTGTGCGCGAGCGCGCCGGCGCCGAAACTCGCGGGCGTCAGCGCATCGCGCAGCAAGCCGAGGAGGAATCCCGCCGCGGCGCTTTTTCCCGGCTCCGCCCGGATCGTGTAAATGAGCAGCGCCAGCAGCAGGAAATCGGGCGCAACGCGATCGCCCCCCAGATGGCTGCGTACCGTGAACTGCAGCACCACGAGCAGCGTCATGATGATGGGGTAGCGATAGCGATCGGTCCGTCTCATTGCGGCGGGACCTCGTTCGGAAGGGCACTGTCCTGTGGGACGGTGAAGGCGTTACGCAAATCAGACCCCGCTGGCCGAGAAGACGTCAGAATCATCACATGCGACAGCTCCGCCGGGTGAATCACGGGCCGGACCAGATACGTGCGGCCCCACCCTTTCTCTTCGCCGGCCGGACCAATGACCACGCCGATCGGGATGCCCCGGGGAAACACGCCACCGAGCCCCGAGGTGACGATCACGGTCCCCGTCGGGACCTGATGGCGGTACAGCACGCCCTGCAGCTCGAGCAACCAGACGCTGGGCCCTTCCGCCCCATGAGGCGCGGCGATGCCGACGACGCTGCCGTCGCTGGCGACCGCGCTGGCGCGAAACTCGGGATGCGCCCAGCTCAGCACGACGCTAGTGTGCTCGTCGACCGAGGCGACCAACCCCACGAGCCCCTCGGGACTGACCACCGCCGACAGCCGGCGCACGCCTTCGCGTTTCCCCGCCGACACCACGAAGCTGAGTGGATTGGTTGGTTCGGGTTGATGCAGGATTTCGGCGGAGACGTACCCGGTGCTCAGCCGAGCGGCCAGACCCAGCAGGCCGCGCAGGCGCGTGTTTTCGCTGCGGAGCTCGGGAAGGAACGTAGCGGCGAGCGCCGCGGAATCGCGCTGCGCCACCACCGCGTCGTAGCGGTAGCGCGCCGCAGCGAGCAGCTCGGTCTGGCGCTGCAAAAAAAGGAAGGGTGCGAGGACGCTCTGCCGCAGCCCCTGGGCGAGTGGGTCGCGCCATTGATCGGGGAGACTCAGGGCCGCGACCGACAATCCCACGCAGGCGATGAAGAGCAGCGTGTCGCCTCGGGACGCATAGCGATCCGGTCCGATCGCCATGCGGCTACGTGGTCAGGACGTTGCGGTACTTCTCCGGGGCGTCGAGGATCCGCCCCGCCCCACGCACCACGCAGGTCATGGGGTCCTCGTCGAGGTGAATCGGCAAGCCCGTCTCCTGCTGCAGCAGCAGATCGAGGCCGCGAATCAAGGCGCCGCCGCCCGTCATGACGATGCCGCGATCCACGATATCGGATGCGAGCTCCGGCGGCGTGATCTCGAGAGCGCGTCGCACGGCGTCGACGATCTGCTGAATCGGCTCCTGCACCGCTTCTCGAATCTCGCTCGAGTGGACGCGCACGATCTTCGGAATGCCCGACACGAGATCGCGCCCCTTCACTTCCATTTCGCGCTCTTCCCCGATGGGCGCCGCCGAGCCGATCTGAATCTTGATCTGCTCCGCCGTCGGTTCGCCGATCAGGAGGTTGTAATTCTTGCGCATGAACTGCACGATGGCCTGATCGAGCTCGTCGCCGCCGGTGCGGATCGAGGTGTCGGAAACGATGCCCGACAGCGCGATCACCGCGATCTCGGTCGTGCCGCCGCCGATATCGATCACCATGTTGCCCGTCGGCGTTTCGACCGGGAGCCCCACACCGATCGCCGCGGCCATCGGCTCGGCGACCATGTAGACTTCCTTGGCGCCCGCCGACTGCGCGGAGTCGCGCACGGCGCGCTTCTCCACTTCGGTGATGCCGCTCGGGACACAGACAATGACTTTCGGGCGAACGCGAAAGAGATGTCGGTCGATGATCGTCTTGAGGAAAAAGCGGAGCATCTTCTCGGTCACGTCGAAGTCGGCGATGACGCCGTCCTTCAGCGGGCGGACGGCGAGGACGCCGTCGGGCGTGCGGCCGAGCATGCGCTTCGCTTCGAGGCCGATGCCTTTGACTTTGCCGGTTGCTTTTTCGATCGCGACGACGGAGGGTTCGTTCAACACGATCCCTTCGCCGCGGACGTAGACGAGAGTGTTAGCTGTGCCAAGGTCCACGGCGATTTCATTCGCCGGGCTCCAGGCACCCATTTTGAAATTCAGCCAGCTTGGCGCCAAGGGATCGTCGGTGAAAGAGTGAGGCGGGTTGATGCGAACGGGCTCAAGGTAATGAAATGCGTAACCCCAATCAAGGATGAAGCTTGACGGCCCTTTCTGGCCCGGCTAGGCTTTCGCCCATGCGTCGCGTGACGCCCGACACAATTGCCGTGGTGGACCTCGCGGTCTGCGACCGCTGCGGCCTGTGTCTGCCGCTCTGCCCTCCCGAAGCGATCCATCTCGAGCTGAATGTCCTGACCGTCGACGCCGCAGGCTGCACCGGATGTGAGAAATGCGTCGGCCCCTGCCCCGTCGGCGCCCTGGCCATGGTCGCCTATGCCTGACGTCGACGTCCTGGTCGTCGGTGCCGGACCGGCAGGCGCTGTCGCCGCCTGGCAGGCGAGGCTCGCTGCCCCCGCGCTCGAGGTCGTGTTGCTGGAACGCGACCGCGCAGTCGGGTCCCCGGTGCGGTGTGCCGAGGGTGTGGGCGATGCGGGTCTGCGGGAGTTCGTCAATCCGGACGGCGCCGACTGGGTCTCGCGGCGGATTACGAACGTCATTTTCCAGGCGCCCGACGACACCGAGGTCGTGCTTGCCAATTGTGGGCTCGGCTGGATTCTCGACCGCACGCGTTTCGACGCCTACCTGGCCGCCGAGGCGGCAGCCGCGGGCGTACAGATTCTCGTCGGCGCCGAGGCGACCGGCATGTCGCGTAACGGTGATGGACGTTGGCACGTGCGCGTGAAGGAGCGCGGGAAGGACGAGCTGTACCGCGCGCGCATCGTGATCGGCGCCGATGGCGTGGAAACGATGGTCGGTCGTTGGGCCGGACTCGATACCCGCGTTCCCGCCCGCGATATGGAATCGTGTGCCCAATACGTGCTCCAAGGGATCGATGTCAATCCGGACGCGATCTACTTGCAGTTCAGCAATGCGATCGCGCCCGGTGGATATGCGTGGATCTTCCCAAAGGCCGTCGGCGTCGCGAATGTCGGGCTGGGTCTGGTGGCGCTCAAAACCGACGGCCGGAATGCGCGGCAGTATCTCGACTCATGGGTGGCCCGCCGCTTCCCCAGTGCCGCGCGCACCAGCTATACCGTGGGCGGCGTCATCGTGCACACGACGATCAAGCAGACCTACGCCGACGGCGTGCTGGTCGCGGGCGATGCGGCGCACATGCTCAATCCACTTTCCGGGGGCGGCATCACGAACGCCATGAAGGCGGGGCGCCTGGCCGGCCGCACCGCCGCGGACGCCATCTGCGCCGGTGATACGGGCGAGCGCCGTTTGGCGGCGTATCACAAGGCGTGGATGGAGCTCCTCGGCGAGGACCACCTCAAGTACTACCGGATCAAGCAGGCGTTAGAGGGGGTGGATGACGCGTCTTTCAACAAGTTGGCACGCACGGTGAACAACATCGCGGCGGACAAGCGGACCATTGGTCGCGTCTTTACGCATGCGTTGATCAGGCATCCGCAACTGATTCCGGTAGCGGCCCGGTTTTTCGTGTAAGCGCGTGCATGAGGGTCGTCCCGACAGCGCAGCGGTTCGCGAGGTGCGCGACGGTTCTCCCCAGCGATCCGATCCCGTCGTCCCTGAGCCCAAACGGCACATTGCCCGCATCCCAGAAGTAGACCGGCACGCGCGACAGATGGAGTGCCTCTCCACTTCCCTTGACTCCTGCGAATCCCAGCTCGTAGCCGGCGCTCCGGGCTTGCCGGAGGACGCGCGTATCGACGGCACCAAACGGATAGGCGATGGCGCTGCCGGCTTCGGGTCCCAGACGCGCCGTCAGAGCCTCGCGTGAGCCCCGAAGCTCGGTCTCGGTCGCCGCATCATCCAGCCACGTGAGCCGCTGATGCGTCGCGCTGTGGGAGGCGAAGTCGAACCCCCGCGCCCGCCAGCGCTCGATCTCGGGCCAACTCAGGTGCCTCAGTCGCTGCCAGGTGTACTGCACATCCCAGGTATTCGTCCTCCCCACGTACTCGGTAATCAGGAACGTGGTGGCGGTGAAGCCGAGGTCGGCCAGGACGGGATAGGCATGCTCGGCGAGGGATGCGTAGCCGTCATCGAAAGTCAGCAAGAACGTGCGTCGTTCGTCGTGCGTCGTGCGTCGTTTGCTGAATTCATCGAGCGTGAGGGTGCGCCAGCCTGCGCGGGCGAGCGCCGACATCTGGCGGGCGAAGACCGAGCTGCCCACTCGCGTCACGCCGAGCTCGAGTGGGCCGCCGATGCGGTGATAGCAGAGGACGGGAGGCTTACTCCTCATGGTCCGGTGGCGGTGAATCGTAGCCCGTCTCGGACGATCTGGATCTGGTTGGGATCTCCACCCACCAGCAGCACGCAGGCGATAACACCTGGCCTCCGCGCCTGCGGTGATGGAATACAGCGCTGGTTTGTCGTAACGCCGCGGGTGTCCTGGGAAAAGAGGCGGTACTCGCGCCGCTGTCCCTCCCAGTAGATGCTGTCTCTGTAGATCGACTCGTCCCCTGCGCGACCCGAGGGCATAATCTCCGCGAAGAAGCGCCGGAAGCCTTCCTTGGTCCCGTCGAACCCCTTGTACACTATTACCGTGACACTAAAGAACGAGTCTTCAGGAACGCGAAACGCCCATGCGAACAGATCATGGCGTCCCAGCATCCCGCGCACGGCGTCCTGTGTTTCCGTGTCGGGCGCGAAGCGCGGACTGGGGAGCGGGACGACGAAGCCGAAGGACGGATGTCGCAGCACGTTTTTGTCGAGCGCCAAATCGGCACGCTCGGCAGCGGTAAGCACGGCTGTCTCGCGAGGTGGTTGTTGCGCCGCTATCGACGTGACCACGGCGCACACGAAGCCATAACTGGCGACTGCCAGCCGCTTGATCAGTGCGGCCACATCCACGTGAATACCGCGCACGTAACGAGCGCGAAAATCAGGCCGTCGAACGTCGATTTCAGCGTCATGGCCCATGCGCGCCGGTACCAGATCGACATCTGCCAGAGCGCCAACGTGTAGCCCAGGAACGCGGTCGTCCCCGCGAAGCGGCAGACGGCCCCGAATGCTGGAGCTCCCGGCGGAAGCGCGGAGCCCGCGATGAACGCAGCGAACACGCTGACCACGACGCAGTACACGAACCACTGCGACAGATTCCCCGCCAGCGACCCCGTCCACGGCGGCATGACCGTCAGGAGCACGGCGGGTCCACGCTTCATCTTCTCCTGAAACTCGGGCGAGCGCATTTCGGCGGGATTGGCTGGCCGCGGCATCAGATAGTCGCCGGGAGGAATGCCGATCGGACGCAGCGCGTCCAACACGCGGTCTTCGTTGGGATACCGCGGGTAATCGGTCTTATGCCACAACGGCGTCATGTGGATGATGGAGCTGACGACAAACACCGCCACCGCCGACACGAGGATCGGCAGCCACAAGGCGGTCAGCGCAGTCATTTAGCCTCCCGATTTCAGGGGGGCGTCAATCGTAGCCTCCATCAAGGCGTCGAGCAATGTATCGGCACCGCCCTCGTAGCGAAGCCCATTGATGAAAAACGTCGGTGTCCCGTTCACGCCGCTCCGCACGCCGCTGGCAAAGTCTGCGCGCACGCGTGGCTCATAGCGTCCCTCTGTCAGCGCCTGGGCCGCCCACGCCGGATCGATGCCCAACGTTTTTGCGTACGCGATCAGTTGATCGTCCTCGAGTGCGTCCTGATGCTCGAACAGGAGGTCGTGCATCCCCCAGAACTTGCCACGCTCTCCCGCCGCCTCGGCCATCTCCGCGGCGTGCTCCGCGTGGGGATGGACTCGTGTCAGCGGGAAATGCCGGTACGCGAACAGCAGCTTCGAGCCTATGGCTCGCTGGATCGCTTTGACGACGGGATACGCCGCACCGCAGTGGGGGCACTCGAAATCGCCGTACTCGACGAGCGTGACGCGCGCTCCCGGGGGTCCTTGCGTGTGATCGCGCGGTCCCAGAGGCGGAGCGAGGTGGCTCATACTTTCTGAGCGGCTCCTTCTTCGAGCGCGGCGAGCACACCATCGGCGCCGGGATTCGTGCCGACCTCAGAGAGATAACTCCAGCGAATCACACCTCCGGCGTCCAGGACGAACAACGCCCGTTCGGAGAAGCCGTCCTGTGGGCGATACGCGCCGTACTTCCGCGACACTTCCCCTTTGGGCTCGAAATCGGCGAGCAGCGGGAAGTCGAGATTGCGCGACTTGGCGTAGGCTTTATGACACCACACCCCGTCCACTGAAATCCCGACGAGCTGCGCGCCGTAACGCGCGAATTCGGGGAGCACCTCATTGAACAGGGCCAGCTCATCACCGCACACGGGGCTCCAGTCAGCCGGGTAGAACACGAGCACAAGGGGGTGGCCACGCAACTCCGACAGACTCAGCGTCTGGTCGGGGCTTTTCTTGAGTCTGAAATCGGGGGCTTTCGTGCCGGGCGACAGAACCATGGGGCTCTCCTTTGCTCGTCTTAAGGATTAACACGCCACAAGGCTTCTAGCCACCCCTGAAATAACCGGTAGCTTGAGTCCATGACGGCACCCCTCCTCGCCGTTCTCATGATGGTCCAACTCGACAGCGCGCCATCGCCCCGATCGCCCCGATCGCCCCGCACGGTCATGGCCATCGGCCAGGTTGCCCTGATCAACACGTTCGTCAATCGCGTCGACGCATTGGTCTTCAAACACGATTGGGCGCGCTCGGGAACGCGGGTCTGGGGTGAGCATCTGCGACTCGGCTGGGAGTGGGATGAAGATGCCTTCACAACCAACATGTTCGCCCATCCGTATCACGGCAGCCTCTATTTCAACGCGGCCCGCTCCAACGGCGTCGACTTCTTCCAGGCGGTGCCCTACGCCATCATGGGCTCCTGGACATGGGAATATTTCGGCGAGAAATACCGCCCGTCACTGAACGACTGGTACATGACCAGCTTCGGGGGCATCACGCTCGGCGAAGTATTTCACCGTATCAGCGCCACGATCCGCGACAACCGCGCCACCGGGCGGGGACGCACCCTGCGCGAGATTGCCGCCCTACCTATGGATCCCATCGGCAGCTTGAATCGTCTGGTCCGGGGTGAGTGGCGGGCGCGCGGCGTGAATCCCCCCGAGCATGACCCGGGTTCATACGTGTTTCGCATCGGAGGAGGCGCGCGCTTCGCGAAGGGATTGATGGCTGATAGCGGCGTCGGCAGGATGGGCGCGATGCTGGTCGACCTGCTGTACGGTGACCCGTTTGCCACGGAGTATCGGAGTCCATTCGACGTGTTCGGCGTACGATTGATGCTGAGCTCAAATGGGGGATTCAGCTCACTCCGTGCTTCCGGCCGGATCTATGGCACCAATCTCAACAACCCGGCGCGTCGCGCCCGGCATGTGCTGGCCGTGAATACGCGCTACGACTTTTTCAAGAATCGGGCGCAGAGTGTCGGCGGGCAGAGCGTCGAGATTGGCATCAACTCGCGCTGGCCGATCGGCTCGCGCGGGTACGCGTTTCGGACCTCCATATTCGGCGACGGCATCCTTCTTGGCGCCATCGATGCTTCAGGAACCGGTCTCGGGACCCGCACCTATGACTTCGGGCCCGGCGTTGGTGCCCGCTGGGAGTTCGGGTTCGACCGTCATGGCGCGCGGTTCCTCCGAGTGTTCGGCCAGTTGGAGTACATCCATGCGGTCAGCGGGGCGAGCGCCGACCACATCGTGGACTTCAGCGGCATCGAAGCCAACATCCCAATCGGCCGGGGGTTCGGCATCGCCGCGCACAGCACGGTCTTTCATCGTACCAGCCGCTACTCCACCGCACCGAAAGACGAGCGGAACTACCCGGAAGCGCGCCTCCTGCTGACGTGGACCAAATCCGGGTTCAAGCCCTGAGACGCACGATCTGCGGGATCGCCCTGACCGTGCTGCTCACCGCTCCCGCGTGGGCGCAACGGGCGCACCGGCTGCACCGGCCGCACCGGAGCGGGTTGTGGGCGGAGCTCGGCGCTGGACCGGGACGCGTCCGCATCGCGTGCTCCGGCTGTACCGACGTCGTCGTCGCCAGCGCGCCGAGCGGTTACTTGAGAATTGGTGGCACCGTGTCGGAGCGCGTCCTCATCGGGGTCGAGGTGTTCTCGTCGCTCGATCGCGCGTTTGGCTTCTCACGGGGCGACACGACCACGAGGGCCGAAACCGCGACCGCGACAGTCGTGGTGCTCTGGTTCCCCAGCCGGCGTGGTTTTTTCTTCAAAGGCGGCGTCGGCCTGGCGGCGGGGCAATTCACCGTCCCCGGCACGGCCGGAGTCGATACCAGCAACGGCGGAGGTATCGGCCTGACGTTCGGCTTCGGCTGGGACTTCGCGATCTCTCGGAAGGTTGCCATCACCACGAACCTCGCGGCCCACGTGACGGCGGTGGGTGACGTGGTGCTGCCCGGGAAGCGGATCGACGATGTGATCGCGACGATGTATCAGGGGTCTATCGGGTTCACATTTCGCTAGCGCGAGGTTAGCGCAACACCCCGTCGCCGTCACGCGCGTGTGATTCCATCTGCCGCTTCACCATTTCATAGTAGACTCCGCCCGCCCGCATCAGCTCCTCGTGCGTCCCGCGCTCGATGACCGCGCCGTCTTCCATCAGCAGAATCAGGTCGGCAAGCCGAATCGTCGACAGCCGATGGGCAATCACGAACGTGGTGCGGTCGGCGAGCAGATCGGCCATCGACGCCTGAATCAGTTGCTCGCTCTCAGTGTCGAGGTTGCTGGTCGCCTCGTCCAGGATCAGGATCTGCGGCGACGCGAGGATCGCCCGTGCGATGGCGAGGCGCTGCTGCTGGCCGCCCGACAGCTTCACGCCCCGTTCACCGATCCACGTCTCGAACCCCTGGGGCAGGCGCACGATGAACTCGTGCGCATTGGCGCGCCGAGCCGCAACCTCGATCTCGGCATCGGTCGCGTCATGCCGGCCGTACGCGATGTTGTCACGCACCGACCCATCGAACAGAAACACGTCCTGTTGTACGATCGCGAGGAGATCGCGGTAACTGCGCAGCTTGAGATCGCGGATGTCACTGCCGTTGAGCAGGAGGCGGCCGCGGGTGGGGTCGTGGAAGCGCGCGACCAGGTCGGTCACGGTCGTCTTCCCCGCCCCACTCCGTCCCACCAGGGCGACGACCGATCCGCCCGGCACGGCGACGTCGAAATCACGCACGACCGGTTGGCCTTCACGGTACTCGAACGTCACCCCGTCAAAGCGCAGCTCCCGCACCAGCGCGGGAGCATCGACCGCGCCGGGGCGGTCGGGCTTGTCGTCTCCCATCGCCAGCACCTCGAAGACCCGCTCCATCGCCGCGAGCGAGCGCTGCATCTCCGAGAACGAGTTGACGATGTTCCAGACAGGATTGAGGAGCAGGAACATGTACCACTGAAAAGCCATGATGTCGCCGACCGTCGCGCGGCCGACGATGTTCAAATAGCCGCCGAACCAGACGATGACGACACTGATCCCCGCTTCTAGCAGGCCCCATGACGTCCACAGCAGCAGCTCCCGACGGTGGGCGAACAGCTCTTTGCGCAGCACCGTGTGGCGGCCCAGCATGAAGCTGATCAGCTCCTGGATCTCCTGGCGAAACGCGCGGACCACGCGAATCCCCGAAAACGTCTCGCCCACGCGGCCGTCGACGATCTCGACGTCCTTGCGCACCGACCGATAGATCGGCCGGATGCGCCGGGTGAAGATCAGACTCAGCACCATCACGCCGGGAATGATGGCCATCGCTGTCAGCGCGAGCTGCCAGTTCAGCGCGATCAGAATGCCGATGGCGATGATCAACCGGATCACGGAAATCGCGGGCGACACGATCGCCATCTGCAGCAGGCCGGTCGTGGTTTCGACGTCGCCGGTAAGACGCGACAGAATGCCGCCGGTCTTCATTTCCCAGAGCCGCGGCAATGGCAGATGCAACAGCCGCTCGTAGAGCGAGCGCCGCAGCGAGAGCATCACGCGCACATTGAGGATCCGCTGGCGGTAGTCCTTGAACCCGCCGCCCACGTGCGAGAGGATGATCACCGTGAGGAAAACAAGGCCCGTCAGGTTGAGGCGGGTGAGCCGGGCGGTATTATCGAGACCCTTGTTCAGGATCACGTGGTCGACGATGTACCGGATGAACAGCGGCTCGATCATCTGCAGCCCGGCGACGACCAGGGCGAGCACAAACACGCCGCCCAGGGCGTTGCGGTGCGGCTTGAGCCAGCGCAGGTAGTCCCGCAGGTAGGCGCGGCGGCTCCCCGGACGCGGCGATGGGGGGGGGGCGGGACCGCCGTCTTCTGCCTCCGACACCTGGTCGAGGCGCCGGTGCTTATAGTCTTCGACGAACTCCTGGTAGCGCTTCCGGGAAGAACGAGCGGGGCTCACGAGACAACGTGAACCCCGCCCGGGACCTTAGTCAACTGCGGTTACTTGCCGAGGTCGTTGACCACCGCGATCAGCATCCGGACCTTCGGCTGATCACTCGACGTCTGTGCGTCGGTGTTCAGCTGCGTCGCAAGCCTGCTCAACGCGTCCCGCCGCGCCTGTCCTGAGGCTTGCTCCGCGCGTGACAGGGCATCACGCGTAGCGGTGATCCGGGCGCGGGGGAGGCCGCTCGAGCGCGCCAGCTGATCCACGTACGCGCGCGCCACCACGAAGCTCGCCGGCCAGACCAGCTGCTGCTGGTCCTGCGCGTTCAGGTAGTCGAAGTGAACAAGCTTGGCGGCATCGATCTCGTTCTGCGTCAACAGCGTGTTGGGCGTCAGCTCGAAAATGTCGAGGCCGCGCGCGATCTCGGAGCTGATGATGTAGCCGTTGTACCAGTAGGCCGACCACGAACCGGCGCCGACCAGCTTGGTCGAATCCATCGGGCCACGGTCGAAGAACGCAACTTCTTTGGGATGCGACGGATCGGTCCAGTCGAACACCGAGACACCGCCCTGATACCAGCCCTGCGCCATGATGTCGCGGCCCGGCACCGGAATCAGCGTGCCGTTGTGCGCCACGCAGTTCTCGTTGGAGGTCTGTGCGACGGGGAGCTTGTAGTAGCTCTTGAACGTCATGGTGCTGGCGGAGAGCGTGAAGATCGCGTCTGCGCCCCACTCCGGCTTGTCGGTGACCCGGCAGCGAGGCTGGAGGCCGCCGCCCCATTCGTCAGTGAACAGCACTTTGCTGCCGTCGTTATTGAACGTGGCCGAGTGCCAGAAGGAGAAGTTCGAGTCTGACACGGCCCCGATCCGCTTCGGATTCGCGGCGTCGCGGATGTCGAGCAGGAGACCGTACCCACCACATGCCCCGCCGGCCATGCCGATCGCGGGATACACCGTGATATCGTGGCATTGCGTGGGACCAGGCCGCGGCGTTCCCGGCGGACGCGGCGGTCCCGCAACGATCAGATCGACGATCGCCTGCGCGTTGGCGCGCAACGTCGCGGTGTCCTCGGCCGTGGGGGTTCCGGTACCGCCCCGGGCCTTGACGATGCTGTCGAGCCGGAACCGCAGGAAGTTCGGACCGAGGATGATATCGGTGGTATCGCGCCGACCTTTGATCTGCGCCGTAAACCCGCCCGCGGCGCGTGCCGAGTCCGCCTCACGTTTCGCCTCCGCAAGGTCCTGCGGCGCCGCCGGATGTGTCGGCGCCTCCGTCAGATCCTGGAAGATCCGGGGCGAGCTCACGATGTGCGCCTGCTCGGGATGCGCCAGCGGAACCTGAATGACCTCGATCCGGAACAGCGCCGTATTCGGATTCGAGTCGGGCAGCGCTGCCGAGCAGCCGGCCAGCTCGTTGGGCGAGCGCACGGGAGCCGAGCCCGATACGTAGATGTAGACGTTATCCGTGTCTCCGGGCTGCGTCACCACGGTATGGGTATGCGATCCGCGGCACGTCTGCACGTCCGTGATGTGGCGCGGGTTGGCGAGATCGGTCGCGTCGAAGATGCGGATGCCGCGCAACCGGTCATGGCTCACCGTATCCGTGACGCCCTGCGTGCCGCAGTCGGTCCGCCCGTTCAGCGCCTCGCCCGATACGAACAGGAAGTTGCGATAGACGGAGACGTCGCTCTGCGAGCCGGGACAGACGAACGCCTTGAACAGCCGCGGAATCTTGGGATTCGTGATATCCCACACCTGCAGGCCGTTGAAGTTGCCCTGGATGACGTAGTTGCCGCGGACCGAGATATCGGAATTGATGAAGCGGAAATCGCCCGCCGAATCGCGATTGATGAAGTCGGGGGACGGCGGTGTGGTCGAGACCAGCCGCATGTTCCAGCTGGCTTGTGCCGCGTTCATCCACCCCGCCCGCAGGCCGATGCGCGGATCCTGCCGGGGGGGGGGCGCGGCGGCCATTTGTGCTCGCGACGTCGCAAAGCCACAGCTAACAAAGGCAAGGGCGAGCAGCAATTTCGATTTCACTGAGAGCTCCGTTTGAGGTCGTTCAGCATCAGGGTCATGCGATTGATTTCGGTGGTCTGATCGACGTTCACGTCTGAGGCGAAGCGGAAGATCGGCCCGTCCTGCGCGGCGCCGGGGACCGCGAGCAGCTGCTGCACCATCGTGATGGCGCCCTGGTGGTGCTGGATCATGAATGTCAGGAACAAACGATCGAACTCGGGACCGCGCGCCGAATCCAGCTGCGCCATCTGCTCGGGCGTCAGCATGCCCGGCATAAGCATCGGGTGATCCATCCCCTGCATGATGTGGCCGCGCGGATCGGCCGGCGGCACATACTCGCCGTGCTCCCGCAGCCAGCGCTGCGCGAACACGATCTCGTCAT
This sequence comes from Gemmatimonadales bacterium, assembly GCA_036394755.1. Lineage (GTDB taxonomy): Bacteria > Gemmatimonadota > Gemmatimonadetes > Gemmatimonadales > GWC2-71-9 > 20CM-2-65-7. Next base: position 29,223 of record DASWEL010000179.1, read on the forward strand.
TCTGCGCGACCACGATGCGCTCGCACAGCACCCGAATCGACGGACTCGCCCCGTGCGAGGGCGCCCACCCGGCCATTTGAATGGCCTGTGCGTGGTGGCCGATCATCCCGGCCACGAAATGCACGTCCGCCGGCGTGTAGCTCTTGGCAGGCTTGGCTGTCTGTGCGGTGGACGCCCCAGCTACTGGAGCCGCGAGCGCCAGGATGAAGGCAATTCGTCTGGTCATTTCGTATAAAGCTACCCCGAATACCGTTGCTGACGAGCGCCCATTTGTCCGGGTTGAGAAATGAAACATGGACGCCGCTAGTTTACAGCATGCCTGTTTCGCCCCCCATCGAACCCATGCTCGCCAAGATCGCGGAGCACGTCCCGCAGAGCGGCGACTTTCTCTTCGAGCCCAAGTGGGACGGGTTTCGCGCGATCGTCTTCCGGAGCGCGGACGACGTCTTCATCCAGAGCCGCGACCTGCGGCCCCTCGACCGCTATTTCCCCGATCTGCACGCCGTCTTTCTCGACCAGTTGCCGAGCGGCGTCGTCGTGGATGGCGAGATCGTCATGCCCACGGCGCGTGGGCTCAGTTTCGGGGGCTTACAGATGCGGCTGCATCCCGCGGCTTCCCGGGTCGAGAAGCTCGCGAAGGCCACGCCGGCGGCTTTCGTGGCGTTCGATCTCCTGGCCGCGAGCGGCAAGAGCTTAATGCGCACGCCGCAGCTCGAACGGCGAACGCAGCTCGAGAAGCTCTTCAAGAAAATCCGCCGCCCGCTTTACCTCACGCCGATGACGCGCGACCGCGACGTCGCCATCGACTGGCTGCAGCGCTTCGAGGGCGCCGGGCTCGACGGCGTGATCGCCAAACCCGCGACGGCCACGTATCAGCCCGGCAAGCGCGCGATGTTCAAGATCAAGCACGTGCGCACCGCCGACTGCGTCGTGGCGGGATTTCGCTGGCACAAGAGCGGCAAGGACGCCGTGGGCTCGCTGCTCCTCGGTCTGTACGACGACGCCGGCATGCTCCAACACGTCGGCGTGACATCCGCCTTCACGATGGCGATGCGCAAGCAGCTCGTGAAAGAATTCGCGCCGCTGCGCAAGAACGCGCTGCGGGATCATCCCTGGCGTGAATGGGCTGGGGCAGCGGCCGAGTCGACCCGGATGCCGGGAGGCCAGAGCCGCTGGAGTGCCGGCAAGGATCTCTCGTGGGAGCCGCTGCGGATCGAGCGGGTGTGCGAGGTGAAGTACGATCATATGGAAGGAGATCGGTTTCGGCATGCGACGGTGTTCCAGCGCTGGCGACCCGACAAGCAGCCCCGCGACTGCCGCTACGACCAGCTCGAAGTCACACCCGCTTACGAGTTGGAGAAGGTGTTCGGGGCGGGGGGGGCCTGAGTTTCTCGGGGACGTGTTGCAAGTTGATCCGAATCCGGTACCAGGCTGACGAGCGCCCGCGCATTTGATCTACCAGCACGTCGGCCGGTTCCAGGTGCTGTGCGACGCGGGGATGCTGCTTCTTCCACTTCGACAATCCAGCCAGCGCTTCCTTCTTATCCTTCCCGCGGCTGACCTCGATCAGGGGGAACTTCGAGACTCGCCCTCCTGTGCGCGCCTTTGAGGGCTGCACCCGCGGCGGCTCGCCGGGTTGCTTGCGATAGTGCGGCGGCCACGGCGCATCGCCCTGCCCTTCCTTTTCCTGGCGGGCCGACAGCTCCAGCAGACCCTCGAGCGACCCAGCGCTGTCGTCCATGCCCGCATGGCGATCGCCGATCTTGGCGAAGCGCCGCGGCATGGTCCCCAGCGTGAAGTCCTCCGGGTCCGCGTCGTCCACCTCGTCCCAGGACAACGGCGCCGACACACGGGCGTCCGGGACCGGTCGCACCGAGTAGGCCGACGCCACGGTCCGGTCTTTGGCGTTCTGGTTGTAGTCCACGAAGACGCCCTGACGCTCCTCCTTCCACCACTTGCTGGTCGCGAGCCCACCGCCGCGACGCTCCACCTCGCGCGCGAGGGCGAGGGCGGCGCGACGGACCTCATCGAACCCCCACCGTCGCTCGATCCGGACGAACAGATGCATCCCCCGCGACCCCGAGGTCTTGGGCCACCCGACGAGTCCGAACTCCTCGAGCACGGCGCGCGCGAGCTGCGCGACCTGGCGCAGCTGCGGCCATTTGATTCCCGGCACCGGATCGAGATCGACGCGCAGCTCGTCAGGATGATCGAGGTCTTCGGCACGTACCGGATGCGGGTGCAGCTCGAGGCAGGCGAGATTGGCCATCCAGGCGAGCGTTGCGGGTGTGCGCGGCACGACTTCATCGGCCGTGCGTCCCGACGGGAACCGCAGCGTCACCACCTCGATCCACGGCGGGCGCGATTCCGGCGCGCGCTTCTGATAAAACGACGGCGCGGCGATCCCATTGGGAAAGCGCACCAGCATGTTCGGCCGCCCGCCTGCCCCGCGCAGCGCGCCCTCGGCAACGGCCAAGTAGTAGTCGACAAGATCGAGCTTGGTGTACTTCGGCTTGGGGAACAGCACTTTGCCGGGATTCGAGATCGTGATCTCGTGCCCGCCAATGGTGCGCGTTGTCGCTTCGTCGGAGGAAGGCTTAATCGGTGAAGAACTCCACAGTACCTGCTTCGACGCAGTACTCTGCTCCAACGATCAACAAGCCGTCCCGTTGAATGCGCCGCTCGAGCAGTGCCGAGCCATGGCGCAGGTGCGCAACAGACGCCCGGACGTTGGCGCGCGTGGCCTCCGCGGCGAGCGCCGCCGGATCGTTCGCCAATGGCGAGTTGAGCAGCGGCTCGATCGCCGGCCGGATGCGATCGACGATGGCGCGCAGATTCGGGGACTCGTGGCCCTGCGGTCGGCGGAGCTCCTCCAGCGTTGCGGCTACGGCACCGCATTGCGTGTGTCCCATGACGACGGCCAGCCGCGTTTCGAAGCGCTCGGCCGCGAACTCGACGCTGCCCACCTGCGACGGCGCGACGATATTGCCCGCGACGCGGATGACGAAGAGGTCACCAAAACCCTGGCCGAAGATGAGCTCGGCCGGAACGCGCGAATCGGAACAGCCAAGCACGATGGCGAACGGCTGTTGCCCCGCGCCGGGACGACCTCCCGACGCTGCCCCGTTCTCCACGAAACGCCGATTACCGTCCCGCAGGCGCGCCAGCGCTTCCTGACCCGCGATCATGTTGAAGGATAGGTCAGAACCGCACTCCTGCTCCCAGGCGCAGCGTCCGCGGCTGCACGCGCGACAGGACCCGTCCGTAGTCGCTGCCGACGAGCCCCGCCAGCGCATTGACCTCGGTTTGAACTCCTGTGACGCTCCGGTCGCCCAACACATTGAACGCATCCACGACCAGCAGCACTTCCGTTCCCCCGCGCGGGAAGCTCCGCTCCAAATGTAGATCCAGTGACGCGCGGGGTTCGTAACCGTACGTCCCACGCGGCTGAATGAAAATGCGATGCCCAGTCTCGCTCCGAAACAGGAACCGGTGGAAGGGCACAGTGTCCAGCCCGCCTGGAATTGACGCGGATGGTACCGCGACGGCGAATTCGGACAGCAATCCGTCGATCGGGAGTGTGGGCGTGACGCGATCGCCGGTCGCATAGGACAAGAACAGGCCGCCACGGAACCGCGCCGGCAGGAGCCCGCCCAGGTACACCTTCCCCTCGAAGCGACTCTGGTTGTTGAGCGCGCCGTAGAAGTTGTACTGTTCGTTGAGACGCACCCAGGGGCCCGGTCCGCCGTTGGTGTAGTCGTCCGGTCCGGTCACCACGTTGTAGTTCCCGTCGAGCGCCGATATCGTCGCCGATGCGCCGGCCCACCACGTCCGGTAGCGCGCGTCCAGCCGCAGCTGCAGCTGTCCGAACCGTCGCGTCGCCTGCGCCACCTCGGTGAGGACCAAGTCGGGGTCGTAGCGGAGCGCCGCCAGCTGCGCGGGGGTCAGCCCGGGCGGGGCATAGAGCACGTTGGGGTCCGTCAGCTGTCCTTGCCGCAGCAGCTCCTGGACGTAGAGAATGTCCTCGTTGGAGATGGCGAGCCTGTCCAACACTAGCGGCCGGCCCGCGAAGACGACCGGCAGGCCGAAACGATCGAGCATGATGACGTTGTCGACCACCGTGTAATTCGAGGCCAGCTTGCGGTCCACGAGCGCGACCATATCGCGGTTCCTGCGGTGGACGTACGACACGCCCACCTTCCAGCGGGTACCGATCGCGCGCTCCAGCGACAGCACAACCTGATCCATGTACGGTTGACGGTACTGTTCCACTCGTCCGGTCTGATCGAGCCGAACTGAT
>DASWEL010000180.1:0-7871 GCA_036394755.1 Gemmatimonadales bacterium
GTGCAATTCACCCACACGACGCCGGCTTTGATCTTGGGCGCCACGTCGAGCGCGAGATTGATGTTCTCCGTCCACACGCTCGCTGCGAGTCCATACGGTGTGTTGTTGGCGAGCTCGACGGCTTCGGCCGGAGTGCGGAACGTCATCGAGACGAGCACCGGCCCGAAGATCTCGACTTGGGCGATGGTGGCGGCGGGCGAGACGTTGGTGAACAACGTCGGCGGGTAGAAGTAGCCGTCCGTGGGGCACGCCCACGATGGCTGCCACATGGTCGCGCCTTCTTCCACCCCGGTGTTCACCAGCGAGCGGATGCGCTCGAGCTGCACCGGCGCGACGATCGCACCCATGTCGACCGCCTTATCGAGCGGCGGGCCCACCCGCAGCTTTTCCATGCGCGCCCTGAGCTTCGTGACCAGCCGCTCGGCGATCCCCTCGTGCACCAACAAGCGCGAGCCCGCGCAACACACCTGCCCCTGGTTGAACCAAATCGCGTCCACCACGCCCTCGACCACGCTGTCCAGATCGGCGTCGTCGAACACGATGAACGGACTTTTCCCGCCCAGCTCGAGCGAGAGCTTCTTGCCCGATCCCGCAGTGGCTTTGCGAATGATGCGGCCCACCTCGGTCGAGCCGGTGAACGCGATCTTGTCGATGTCGGGATGGTTCACGATCAGCTCGCCCGTACGGCCGTCGCCCGTCAGCACATTCAGCACGCCCGGCGGGAGCCCTGCCTCGTGCGCGATCTCGGCCAGGCACAGCGCCGTGAGCGGCGTGAACTCGGCGGGCTTTAAGACGACGGTGTTTCCCGCAGCGAGGGCCGGCGCGATTTTCCACGCCACCATCAGGAGTGGAAAGTTCCAGGGGACGATCTGCCCCACCACGCCCACGGGCCCGTAGCCCGCGAACTCGGACTCCGCGAGCTGGGCCCAGCCGGCATGGTGCGTCAGGTGGCGGGCCACGAGCGGGATGTCCAGATCACGCGTCTCGCGAATCGACTTGCCGTTGTCGAGGCTCTCGAGCACTGCCAGCAGGCGAGAATGCTTTTGGACGGCACGCGCCAGCGCGTACAAGTGGCGCGCACGGGCGTGGCCGGACAGCGCGGCCCAGGCGGGAAATGCCTTCCGCGCCGCCGCGACGGCGCTGTCCACGTCCGCCTGGCCGGCCTGCGTGACGCGCGCCAGCCGGGCCGTGGTGGCGGGGTTGATGACGTCGAACCCCGCGTCGCTCTTTCCTTTGGTCCAGCGCCCGCCGATGAACAGTCCGAACGCGCCACTCTGCCGGGCGATCCACTCGAGGGCCGGCTTGTCGCTCTCGGGCGCCGGCCCGTACGCCATCGTTTCGAATATCTCCGAGACAGTCGTCATGTCATACCATGGGATGGTGATGCGCCGCCGAGTAGCGTCCGGTCACGAAGTGCTCGAGCTGGCGCTCGATGTCGGTGAGCAGCGCCGACGCGCCCAGTCGGAACAGATTGGCCCGCAGCCAGCGATCCCCCAGCTCTTCCTTCATTAGGATCAGCCAGTCGAGCGCCTGTTTGGCTTTGCGGATCCCGCCCGCCGGCTTGAACCCCACGGCATAGCCGGTGCGCTCGTGGTAGTCCCGGATCTGCCGCGTCATGACCACTCCGACGGGGAGGGTCGCATTCACCGACTCTTTGCCGGTGGACGTCTTGATGAAGTCGGCCCCGGCCATCATGGCCACCTGGCTGGCGCGCGCCACGTTCACGAGCGTCGCGAGGTCGCCCGTGCCGAGGATCACCTTCATGTGGGCGCCACCGCAGGCTTCCCGGAAGCCGCGCACCTCGCCGTACAGCGCCTCCCATGCACCCGCCAACGCGAGGGCGCGTGTGATCACCACGTCGATCTCCTGCGCTCCGGCGGCGACCGAGGCTTTGATCTCCTCGATCCGCTGGGGCAGGGGATTGAGCCCCGCGGGGAATCCCGTCGAGACCGCGGCCACAGGGATCCCCGAGCCCTCCAATGCTTCCACGGCCAAGGGTACGAACGCGTGATATAGGCACACCGCGCCGACCTTGACGTCGAGTCCAGTGGCGCCGAGCGCCCCGAGCAGATCGGGCCGCACGGGACTCTTCGCCTTGGCGCACAGCCGCAGCACGTTGCTGGGGGTGTCGTCGCCCTGCAGCGTGGTCAGGTCGATGCAGGTAATGGCGCGCAGCAGCCACGCGGCCTGCCATTCTTTCTTGACGGTGCGCCGCGTCGGGATGGTGGCGGCGCGTCGCTCCACGGCGCTGCGGTTGATGCGTAGGGCGCGCACGAGATCCAGGTCGAGGGGGATCCCCGGATTGCGCTCGGGTTGGGTGAACACCCGCAGCGCCCGCTCGGGCGAGACCGCCGCCGGCGCAGTGCCGGCGGCCGATGTCGGGTGCTCGTACCGCCGCTTGGTCTCCATGGCCGCCTGTAATCTACGGCAGCTTTTTCTATTTCGTCGTGTCCCGCTCGGCTTTGCGATCCTTTTCGGACCGGCGCCCCGCGTCGGGGCGGCGCTCCGGTTGCTGGCGCTGCGGCTCGGCGCGCTGGCGTTCCGGGCTCGGGACCGGCCGCTCGGCGGGCTTGTGCCGGGCCGGCGGCGCCGGTCGCTGTTGCTGCGGCGGCGCTTGTGTGGTTGGGGCCGGGCGCGAGGGCGGGAGCCCTTCGCGCGCGGGCCGCAGGGCCGGCGCGGGCGCCTGCGCTCGGGGCTCGGCGCCGGGGCCGCGGGCGGGGGCGGGGGCGGGGGCGGGGGCGGCAGGGCGCACCAACGGACGCGCGGTCGCGTTGGGCGTGCTGGTGCGTAGCGTGCGTATCGTTGCGTCGTCGAGCGGGCGCCCCGGGTGGGCCGCGAGGGCCTGCTCGCGCGCCGCGAACGGCACGGGGGCCGGGGAAGGCTGGCGCCGGACGACCACTTCCCGGTTCGTGACGATTTCCGGTGGGCGCCGGGCTTGGACGATGGAGGGTTGCGCCAGGATGCTCTGCCGCGTCGGTGTGACTCGCGCGGCGAAGCCAACCACCCGGGCCTGATCGAGCCGATCGCGCGGGACCACGATCACACCCTGATTCACGGGGCGCGAACCCACGAACGTCTCACGCGACACCACCGTTACGGCATCCCGCTCGCGACGATTGCGGTAGTTGATGTTCGTGACGTTGACGTTCGTCACGTTGATGTTGGTGACGTTGACGTTGGTCACGTTCACGTTGCGGATGTACGTGTTGCTCACGTGATAGGCGGGGTAGTACGGCTCCTCCGGCGCGAGCGGGAACCAGGCCACGCCTGGGCCGGCTCCGATGGCGAGGCTCCAATTGCGTCCGCCCACGAACACGACCAGCGCCGGCGCGTACACCGGTCGAGCGACCACCCGGCCCGGCACCCAGGCCCATCCATCGCCCACGTACACCCAGCGCCCGTAGTGGAACGGCGCGAAGCCCCATGGCGCGTCGTCGATCCACGTCCAGCCCCATGGCTCCACCCAGGCCCAGTGCCCGTACCGGTACGGCGCCCACCCCGTGGCCACGGCGCGTGGCACCCACACCGGACCGTAGTCCGGCGTCGTACGCCACTCGCCGTTGTCGTCCAGATCCTCGTACCCGATCACGTCGCGCGACACGTAGCGTGCGGAGCGGGCGTCCTCCCAGCGCCGGTCGCGACTGGCACACCAGTCCTCCCAAGCGTCCGCACGGATCGCGTCGCGGACGTCGTAGGTCGGGGATTTGCCGCCCACGACCAGGGCTGTCTGCTCCGAATGCACCGGAAACGCTGAGCCCGAAGCCGTCACCTCGGCCTCCCCGCGGCGCACGGTGACGGAGGTCGTGTCGCCGGTGGTATCGACATCCACCCGATAGACGCCCGAGCGCAGCAACGATACGGCCCCGCTCGGCGTGTCGATCTCCAGGCTCTCATTCTCGCCGAGGTCGCGCACGCGCACGTTCAAGGAGCCCTGCGACAACCGCACCTGGACCGTTCGGTCGTCGAGGGCGAGGAAGCCGAACGCGCTCTGCGGCGCGAGGCGGAAGGCGCTCGAGCCGACGGTGATCTCGGCGCGCGCGCCGTTGTCGGTCCAGAGATGGTCGCCGTTGTGCAGGGGATAGTTGATCGTGGCGTCGGTCCAGTCGTCCAGGTCGCCGGGGCGGAAGGAGACAGATCCCGACAGGTAGCTCAGCCGGCCGACGCGGCTCGGCGGATCCCGATCCGGCCTGTCGGGGCGGCCGGGCCGGTCTCCACCTTGGAAGGCGGGGAGCACAGCGAGGAGCAGCAGGGAACCGAGCGAGCGAATGGCGCGCATCACGAAGGCCTCCTGAACCGGGTCGACGGCTGCTGACGCCCTACGTTAAGGCTTTGGATCGCCGGGACCAAACCGTCGCGCCGTGGAACGCTCGTTGTGGTCGCTCGCCATGTTACCGCAACCCGTAGACGACCACCCGGCTGGAGAACGTCGGCAGGTACACGTGTCCGTTGGTTATCGTCGGGGATGAAAATTTCGCGTAATTGCCCGCTCCGTCGCGGGCGACATTCTGGTGATTGTTCCACAGCTCCCTGGTAACGTCGTTCGCGTCGAAAGCACGTAGAATGCCGGGGCTGACGAAGCTTTCCGCATCGCCCGTGGAGGCATAGGACGCCCACAGAATCCCGGTCCCGTCCTTGGAGCCGTTCGACGAAACCGATAAGACCGCTCCGCTTTGCCCGCTCGGCCCGCTACCGCCTGTCTGAATCTGGCCCTGGGGATCCATCAAGCCGCTGCCAGGGTCGAACGGAATGGCACGCAGCGGTTGATTCTCGGACCAGACGTAAATGAACTCCTTCGCGCTGCCCTTGTAGTACGCGGCCTGGCAATGCATGTTGGCGCTGCTGCCCAACGCGAAAACCTGGTGCACCTGGTTGGCGCCCGGCACGTACCCGCCCATGGCATCCTTGTTCAATAGATACAGGTTTCCGTCCTTGCCTCCGGTGAGGAAATAGGTTGAGTTCGGAATCAAGAACCCACCCATCGTTCCGTAATCCAGATCATTGTCATTCAGAAACTGGTAGTCCTGAGGAGTGAAGTAAGTCGCCACGTGCAGGGTCGATCCGGCCGGTGTGAGCTTCAGGGCGCTTTCGCCGCGATTCGTCGGGCTGGTCGGATCAGCGGTGTCCCCCACGGTTCCGTTGCCCGTCACCACATACAGGTTGCCCTGCGCATCAGCGGCCATGCCGGTGCCGCTTTGCCACATGCCTCCGGCGTATCCGTCGGGCGTGGCGTTGTAGACAACCTGTTGCCGCAACGTCGCGGCGTCGTATCCCAGGATCCATCCATGATACGGCCCCCAATCGCAGTGCGATGAGAACGTCACGTACACGAAGCCGTTGAGCAGCGTCAGCCCCTGACGCTGGTTCTGTCGCTGGGCATCAAATGCAATCACGCCGTTGACGCTGCCGTCTCCATTCCCGCTGTCGCTGGCGGTGATCGCTGTCGGGCTCCCGGCGACTTCACTCCCGTCGACGATGTTCACGGCATGCAGGTACTGAACGAACGTACTGCCCGTGGTACTGCGCGCCACGAAATACATCGTCCCTCGCGCTGCATCGATCACCGGGGTGCCGACGATCCCGATATTGCCGCTGAAATTCGTGTACGTCCCGCCGCAGGCCCCCGTCATGTCGGTGTTTCTCGGCGGCCGCATGCCCGGCGCAGTAAAGCTTCTTTGCCAGTACAGTTTGCCGTCGTCTCCGTCATAGGCGTAAAGCGTGTTGTTGACGGTGGCGATGTAGACGACGTTATGGTCGCCGCCGCCGACGGAGACATGGCTAAGGACCAACGGCTGGGCATACACCTGGTCGTCCACCGGCAGCGTGAACACCGCGCCGAACTGCCGCACGTTGACATTGCTGGTCGTTAAGGCGGTTTCATGGTCGTTCCAGCCGGACCGGGTGTTGTCGTTGTGCTGCGTCAGCACAGCCACAGACTGGGGATTGGTCGGGCTAGTGTTGGTCAGAGTTTCCTTGCAGGTGGCGAGCAGCAGAAGGACCAGCGGCAGAGGCAGTGTGCGTTTCGCCATGAGCCACCCGCAGCAGGTTTATCGATGGATGCGCGAGGAATGTCCGCCATCACACGACCGAGCGAGCGTTGCGCGGGCGGGCATGAGAATTGACACTATATCCAGACGGCGAGCAAGCACGTGAGCGGCGGGCGGCCGGGTTCTTCGGGATAGAACGGCAGCCTAAGCGTGTTAAGTTGTTCTCGAATAGCGGGCGCCCGTAGCTCAGGTGGATAGAGCAGCAGCCTTCTAAGCTGTTGGTCGGAGGTTCGAATCCTCCCGGGCGCATGAGTGGCACCAGCTAGCCAGAAGGCGACGAACTACAAGCGCAGCAGGTCGCTGGTGTGATCGTCCCGGTTCAGGTGAACGAACGCCTCGGCGGCGGGCACACCGACCTCGCGTCCGCGCCACTGCGCTATAATCTCGTGGTGCTCCCGCCAGATGCCCCGCCCGTCCTGGCTCACGTGCGCGAACAGGGCGGCCTTTTTCTGCGCGATGACTGACGAGATGTCTAGGTAGGTATTCGGTAGGAAGCCTTCCGTCTGACTGCCGCTGTTCACTTCATAGAAGTAGAGGCGTGCCGTAGGGGGGCCTCCCTCCATCCACGCGCGGATTGTCAGCATGCTCGCGACCTGATGATCCATGTGCGTGTCCACGGGCCAGTGCGTGAAGAGCACGTCGGGACGCTCGGTGGCGAGGAGTCGCCTCATTGCGTCCACGTGCGCGTGTGTCACCTCCGTCGCACCGTCGATCTGGCCAAAGAACACGGGCTTCGCGCCCATGATCTTGCAGGCGGCCTCGCACTCGGCGGAGCGAATCCTGGCCGCGTCGTCCAGGGATCTACCGGAGATGCCGCGTTCGCCACGCGTGAGATAGACGACCGTCACCGCATGGCCGAGGGCGGCGTACCGCGCCAGCGTGCCGCCGCACCCCGACTCCGGGTCGTCCGGATGCCCGCCGACACAGACGACGCTCATCCGGGCCGTGTCCTCGGCCTGCGCGGACACCAACGGCAGCGAGTTCGCGGCGATCATTCCGGGACCTACGGCCGCCAATGACTGTCTGACAAAGCCTCGACGGGTGAGATCTCGTTTGTTCATGGCGCTCTCACTCCAAACCAAGGGCTGGCGGGCACCCGACTCATCGATTACTTGTTTACGCAGCTGCCCGACCGGGGTGACTGATATGCGCTTGGTCCACTCTACCTTCGCACTTCTGTACGCTCTCTCCATGGCTGGCGCGCTGCAACTAGTCCGAGACTGCGCGTGTCGCTGATCGATGTCCCCTACTTTACGCTGGTGAAGCGGCCGCTATACCTCACGGGCATGGCCGTCTCGGTCGCGCATCAAGGACAAGGGTTGGGGAGCCTCACCTGAAATCACGTCTGGCTATCACCCTGGCAGTGGTCCTTGCGGCCGAAGCCTGCAAGCAAGCCGCCCCATCGACTTGGCGCGTTTACAGCAACACAACGCTGGGGTTTGAGTTCAGATACCCTAATCACTGGAGCGAAGCCAATACCGTTACTGATAGGGCGAAGGTGACCTGGATCAACTTCTCCGCTTCGTCTCGTGGTGCTACGAGAAATGTCTTGTATGTCAAGGTCTTCCTTGATCGCGACGCGTATTCGATAGAGGAGAGGCTGATCGCCGCCAATGCTACTGTGACACAGGTAACGGTGGACAATACAACGCAGAATCTCTATGGAGACTTTCGTGACATACCCACGGTCATGATATCGAACGGCAATCTGCTCCTCGCAATAGGAGACCCTTCCAAGGAAGGGTACTTAAGGCAAATCCTCGCAACGTTCAGATTCTTGAAGTAGACGTCCACTTGCACGTCCGACTCCGTGTCGCGGCTCCCGTG
>DASWEL010000181.1:0-9849 GCA_036394755.1 Gemmatimonadales bacterium
CGCGTCCGCCTTCGCGGCGTCGTTGCGCTCCGCCTTCAGCGTGTCGAGCTGCGCGGTCAGCGTACGGCGCTTCATGTCCAACGCTTCGATTTCGTCGAGCAGACGGGTCAACGACGAATCGCCGCGGCGTGCGAGTGCGGCTCGCACCTGGGCGGGCGAGGCGCGCAACAACTTCAGGTCGATCACGATTTAGTGGCGCGGCACGCCTGGTTCGAGGCCGCGATATCCGCAGTTTGAGTCGGTAAGAATCTCGAAGTCGATCCGCCGCCCGTTAGGCGCGGACGTCGTGTCGATCTCCAGCACGTGCAGCTTCGCGTACAAGACCCCAGGGATCCCGTACGAACAGGTGAAGGTACTTGAATGCAGGATGAGCACGGTGTTGACGTTCACCACCTGCGCGCTGTCCAGTTTGTAATTGCCCGTGGGCGCGATCTTGATCGAGTCGAATGGCTGCGCACTGAGCTGCAGCCCGGACTGCTGGCCGAGCTTCAGCGCACCGGTGGGATACAGTCGCGCCGTCTCCGCGGTGTCGATGTCGAACGCAAAGTCGAAGGGCGAGCCCTGATCGGTGCGGACCGTGTGTCTGCTGATGATCGAGTACCCTGACGGCAGCGAGACGGGGGTGCCACTCAGCGCATAGAGCGACACGGTATCGACGACGTTCGAGATGAAGGCCGCCGGCAATCCGAGAGGGTTTCCGCACGCGACGGCCGCGACACAAGCGAGGAGAGCCAACATGAAGTAGCGCATGGAGTGTGGACAACTTACAGGGACACGTTCGAGTGGGTCAACCCATAGTCGCTGCTTGACTTCGACTTCGCGGAAACCTACGTTGCCCGGCTCATATGGCGACCATCCGCGACGTGGTCGAGGCGCTCAGCCGTGCCAACGGTGTGGACGCCGTAGTGGTGGTGGGCCGCGACGGGCTGCCCATCGACTCGCGCGTGGCCAACGGCGTCGATGCCGAAAGCGTGGCGGCAATGCTGCCATCGGCGATCAAGCAGATGGCGCAGCTGGGCGATGCCGGGAGCCGAGGCGACTTCACCACCGCCGTGCTCGAATTCGGCCGGGGGCTCGCGATCGTTGCGGTCCTCAACGCCGAAGCACTCCTCATCGTGCTGGTGCAGCCCGCGACGAACGTGGGCGCCCTTCTGTTCGATCTGCGCCGACACCGCTCCGCAATCGCTGGTCTGCTGTAACCTGACGGTCGCCGGTGGCCAACTCGGTACGGCACCTCCTGGTGGTGGACGACGAGCCCCATATCGGGCTCGTCCTGCGCCCCTACCTCGAGCAGCTCGGCTATCGCGTGAGCTTCGCGCGCACGCTCGATGAAGCCCGCACCGCGCTGCGCGCGAGTCCGGCGACCGACGGCCTGCTGCTCGACCTCCATCTGCCCGACGGCTCCGGCCTCGATTTCCTGCGCGACCTGCGCAAACAGGGCGGCACCGCCCGTCTTCCCGTCGTGGTCCTCACGGCTGAAGGCGAGGATCGAATCCTGCGCGAAGCGCGCCGGCTCGGCGCCGCGCTGGTGACGAAGCCGTTCAGCCCGACGAAGCTCAGCCAGCGTATCGCGATGATGTTTGGCGATGCGGAACCGGAGAGCTCGTGAGTACGTGGGCCGCGATCCTCGCCGGCGGATCGGGAACGCGGTTCTGGCCGCTCTCGACACCGGAACGGCCCAAGCAGCTGCTGCCATTGACTGGCGACCGGCCGCTTCTCGCACAGTCGGTCGCGCGCCTGCGGGGACTCGTGCCACCCGAGCGCACCTTGATCCTCACGGGGCCGTCCCTCGTAGACAGTGTCGCCGCGACGCTGCCGGAGGTCCCGCGAGCGAACGTTTTCGCCGAGCCGCGTGCCGCGTCCACCGCGCCGGCGCTCGCCTGGGCGGCGCATTGGATTGCCAAGCACGACCCGGGCGCCCAGATGCTGTCTCTGCATGCCGACTGGGCGATTGGTGACGATCGCGCCTTCCGCGCCGCGGCGACCCACGCGCTCGGCATCGCCGCCGAGCACGATGTGCTCGTGACCGTCGGAGTGAAGCCGACACGGAACGAGACGGGATACGGCTACATCGTGCCGGGAAAGCCGCTCGGCAATGCGCGCAAGGTGAAGCGCTTCATCGAAAAGCCGAGTCCCGCGCGGGCCGCGCTGTTGCGGCGGCGCGGCGCGCTGTGGAATACCGGCCTGTTTGCCTGGAGCGCGGCGCGGTTCCTCGGCGAAGCCGGCGCGTATGCAGACGAGCTCGCGCCCGGCTGGCCGGCGCTCACCAAGGGCGACGCGCCGCGCTTCTTTGCCGCGGTGACTCCGGTAGCCGTGGATGTGGCGGTGCTGGAGCGGACGACGCGCCTGGCGGTCGTGACCGGCGCGTTCTCGTGGGACGACATCGGCTCGTGGGACGCGCTACTGCGCATCCGGCGGCTCGACGCGCGCGGCAATGTCACCGTGGGCCACGTCACGCTGGGTGACGACGTGAAGAACTCCGTGATCTGGGCCGAGAATGAGGACGTCGCGGTCGTCGGCATCGAGGACATGGTGGTCGTGCGTGCCAACGGGCACACGCTGGTGATGCCGACCGGACATCCGGAAAAGCTCAAAGCGCTGGTGCACCGTCTGTGACACACGCGCTGTATCTCCTCGATCCCGAACCGGGGCCTGCGTGGGCGCCGTTCGCCGGCATCCGGCCGCTCTGCGAGCTGCGCGCGGGCGCCCACCTGGTACGCGAGCGGTGGGAGGCGTTTGTGGGCGCCGAGGCGACGGCCATCTTCGCGCTGCCGCACCTCGCCGATTTTCCTGAGCCCGGCGTGCCGATCGTCGAAACACGACGCCCGGTCGCCGGGCCCGCGGTGATCGGCTCCTCGACGTTCGCCCCACGGGGACTCGCGGGTCCGTTACCAGATGTGCCGGCGCGACTCACTCATGAGGGGATCACCGTCGGGTGGGCGGTCCCGGCGGGAAGCACCTGGACGGGCCCGGTCTCGAACGCCCAAACGATGAGCGTCGAAGGCGTGCTGCTCCGCGGCGTGCATGATCTCGTCAGCGCACTGGAGCAGCTGCTGCGCGAGGACGCCATCAAGCTGCTCGGCGATTCGGACGCGGTGTCCAAGGGCTCGATCGTGCTGGGCGACGCGGCATGGGTGTCGCTGCGGGAGGGGGCGATCGAGCCCGGCGTGGTCTTCGACACGCGCAATGGTCCCGTGGTCTTGGAGACGGGAGTGGAAGTGCGGTCCGGGACGCGGCTCGAGGGACCGTTGTGGGTCGGGGCGAATACGCGGATCGTAGGAGGGGCGATCCGGAACTCCGCGATCGGGCCCTGGTGCGTCGTACACGGCGAGGTGTCCACGACCGCGATGCTCGGCTATGCCAACAAAGGGCATTACGGCTTCCTGGGGCACTCGGTCCTGGGTCGGTGGGTGAATTTCGGCGCCGGCACGACGACTTCGAACCTCAAGAGCACCTACGGTCCGGTGCGCGTGGACGTCGGGGGCATGAAGTTGGAAACCGGACACCAGTTTCTCGGTAGTCTCATCGGCGATCACGCCAAGACGGCGATCGGCACCTTGCTCGATGCCGGTTCCGTCATCGGCGCGGGCGCCAGCATCTTCGACGATGTGCGCGCACCAAAGTACGTCGCGCCGTTCTCCTGGGGAGGGTCCGCATCCGAGCGGATGACGCTGGAGAAGTTCCTCGCTACGGTCGAACGGGTCCTGCCGCGCCGACACGTCGAGGTGACGGATCCGATGCGCTCTTACCTCACGCGGTCCTTTGAATGGTTGACCCGATGAGCGACGCGCCGCAGCGCTACCGCCGGCTGGGCAAGTACGAGCTGCACCAGCTCCTCGGCGAAGGCGCGATGGGCATCGTGTGGAAGGCCTATGACACGGTGTTGCGCCGCTACGTCGCACTCAAGCTCTTGAGCGCGAGCTTCCGCAAGACGAAAGACATGCAGGAGCGGTTCCTCCGCGAAGCGCGCGCGGCCGGCGCCATCCAGCACGCCAACATCGTCACGGTGTACGACCTCGGCGAGTCCGAGGGTCAGCTGTTCATCGCGATGGAGCTGGTGGAAGGGCGCGATCTCTCCGACATGATCGCGTTGCGCGATCCGCTCGCGCTGGAGCGCAAGCTCGACATCGCGATCGAGTTGCTGACCGGCCTCCACTTCGCGCATCAGCGCGGCGTGATTCACCGCGACGTGAAACCTTCCAACGTGCGCGTGATGCCCGACGGTCGCGTGAAGATCATGGACTTCGGGATCGCCCGGTTGCAGAAGGCCGACACCACGGGCTCGGGCGCGATCGTCGGCACACCGACGTACATGGCGCCGGAGCAGATCACCAACGGCGCGATCACGCCTGCCACCGACGTCTTTTCTGTGGGCTGCATGCTCTACGAGCTGCTCTGCTACCAGCGGCCGTTCGAGGCGGAGACGGTGCACGGCGTGCTCTACCAGGTGCTGACGACCGAGCCGCGTCCGCTCCGGACCGTGGCGCCGTCGATTCCAGCAGCGCTCGAGCGCGTCGTTGCGAAAGCGATGAACAAGGTGCCGCACGAGCGCTACGAGTCGGCCGGTCAGATGATGTCGACGCTCCAGCAGATTCGCGCGGCGCTGTCGGGCGCGGACGAAGAAGCGACCCAGCCGCTCGGGCGCTGGACGCCGCTGCCCCGCCCGATGTTGAAGCTGATCACGCATGCGTCGATGCGGGCGCGGGTCGGGGTGCTCGGCGCGCTCGCCGCCGTCGTGTTGCTGCTGGTGTACGCGCCGGGCCAGACCGCCGAGGATCCAGGGCGCGCGGCGGTTGCGAATCCACCGCCCCCGGCACCCACCGGTCTCGTCGCGCCTCCGGCCGCTCCGACCACCGCTCCGGTCTCAATCGCCGTCAGCACGCGGCGCGACTCCGCCGTGGCCGCGCGCGACCGCGCGATCGCGGCCGGCGCGCAGAAGAACAGCGTCCCGGCACTCATCATGGCGCAGTCGATGTTCGAGGCATCGGATCGGGCGTTACAGCGCGGCGATCAGTCGCTCGCGCTCCGCGGCTACGTCGAGGCGGCGCAGGCGTACGGCCGCGCGCGCGACGAAGCGCGTGCCATGGATCGCGAGGCGCAGCACATGATCGAGCGCGTCACTCCGGTCGTGCAGGCCATTCCCACCGGGCGGGCCGCCTCCAATGCCGGCGTCTTCCTGGCGCGCGCCGAATCGCTGCTCCACGAGCAGGATTTCACGCTCGCCAAGCTCGCCGCGCAGAGTGCCGAGCAGATCGGCATCAATGCGGGCATCGCGCCGCCGAGCGCGCAACCGCCGGGGGCGCGGGACGCTATAGACGTGCTGCTGAGCGATCTCGGGCGGGCGCTCGCCAGTCAGCGCATTTCCAACATTCGCGTGTTGTATCCCGGCCTGACCGATTCGGAACGCCGCGGCTGGGAGGCATTCTTCCGCGACTGGAACCAGATCACCGCAAACTTCACCATCGAGGATTTCACGGTCCACGGCAGCACCGCGAACGGCAACGTCAGAGCGGTGTTCGAGTACATCCCGGCCCGCGGCGGCGCGCCGCGCATGGATCGGCGCCGGTTCGCGATGCGATTCGAAAGGAAGGACGTGGGCTGGCGATTAGCCGCGGTCAACGAACTAAAATGACGTAGGCTACCATGCGCGCTGATTCGGTGCGGGCGGGTCGGGAATCGTCAGCGTATCCGGACGCGCCGTCGGCGGACCCACGCGATGCAGCGTCACCGGCTTCTCGAGATCCCCACCACTGATCGTGAGTTTGTCGCCGCTGAGCTTCATGCCGTAGACCTGCCACAGCCCGTCGCCCAGCGTAATCCACAAGCTGTCGGCCACCACGCGCCAGCGGGCGAGATCGTGGCCGAACTGCGCCGAGCTGTCGCTGCGGACCATGATGTGGCGGATCTCGTCGCCCGACCGCGCCTGCCAATCGCCCGTCAACCGCACGGGCGCTTGCGCGACAACCAACACGCCCAGCAGAATCGTCCAACGCATCACAACTCCTGGAGCCAGATTGGTGTGGGGAACCAACTGCGGCCCCCATCATACACCGGGCTGTTCCGGTTTTGCAGCGGGTGCCGCCACCACCGGAGCCGTGACATCGGGGAGCACGGCCACCTGCCCTTCCCACTGCTTCATCATGCGCACGAAGGCGGTACAGAACTCCGGATCGAACTCCATCCCACTGCGCTCTTCCAGGTACCCCAGTGTCTTCTCGAATGACCATGCCTCGCGGTACGGTCGCCGCGTCCGCAGCGCATCATAGACATCGCAGACGTGCACGAGCTTGCTCGCCTGGTGACAATCGCGCGCGTACCGCAACACGGGATAGCCGCCGCCGTTGATCATGATGTGGTGCTCATACGCCACGACCACGGCCAGGTCGAGGTCCTCGTCGACATCGAGCAGCATGCGCGCGCCGGCTACGGGGTGCTGGTTCATCAGCGCCCGCTCTTCTTCAGTCAGTTTGCCGGGCTTCGTCAGCACCTCGATAGGGATTTTGATCTTCCCAATGTCGTGCAGCAGGCCCGCAATCCCGAATGTTCGCACATCGGTCGTGGAGAGGCCCAGAAACTCGGCCAGAGCCATCGACAGGACGGCCACGTTCAGGGAGTGCGTGGTGGTGTACTGGTCGAACTCCTTGAGCTGCAGCAGCGGCAACATGACTTGCCGGCCGCCGTGCATCGCGACGGCGAGTGACCGTACGACCGCCTCCGCCTCCGCGAGCGGCACGGCCCCCTTCGTCTGCACTTCGCGTTGCAGCCAGCGCACTGTGTCCACTTCTTCGCCGAGCGAGAAGCTGATCGTCGCGGTCGCCAGCGACTCGGGCATGAGCTCGGTCTCGCCCTTCACACCGACCGCGCCGAAGCGAATGCTGCTGCGCCGCATCTGCCGCGCGTCGGTACTGATCGCCGACAGCGTCAGACGCGCCAGCACCTCTTCGAGAAATCCTTCGAAATCCTCGCGGCCCACCTCATTCTCGAACTCCAGGCGCTGAATGCCGGCCTGCGCCAGGCGTTTGCCCCAATCCCACGACTTCAGCTCACGCAGCGGCAGGCGTCCGAAGACCACCTCGTCGCCGAGGAACGTGAACAGCGGGCGCGTCGTGTCGGCTTGGAGGTCCTGGATCTGCTGATACGCGACGTCGAGGGCGCGCTCGCGCGCCGGATGGCCGTCGCGATACAGCGCCATTGCGGCGAGCGCCTGGGCAAAGGCATTGAGGAAACGGGCCGGATCGCCGCTCATCGCTTCGGGACCGCGGCGTTGCGGATGTCCGGATCAGTGGACCCGGCGGCCAACGCCAGGAGCGCCGACGCCCGCCCGTCGTTCCGCCATCCCGCTGCCAGTGCCATCAGCGCGGCGAGGAGCTCGAGCGACCGGGTCGCAAGCCGGGGACGTCCCAGCCAGTTCTTACCGCCGTCCGCGGTCTCGATCAGCGCGGTCAGGGCCGCAACGTTCCGCACGCGACCGAGGACCTTGATGGCCAGCACTCGCAGTTCCGAGGCCACCGTTTGATCATGGACGATCTGCGTGATCGGCGGCAATGCGGACGGCGGACAGTCCTCGAGCGCCGCGCTCAGGGCGACGCGAACCATGCGCGGGTCGGCATCGCGCAGCGCACCGAGCAGCGCGGGCTCGCGCTCGGCGGGGACCTTGAGGGAGACCTTCAACGCTTCGCGGCGGACGCGGGCGTCCTCGTGCGCGATGAATGCGGCCGCCCTGAATCCGTCGGGGAGCGCGGGGAGGCCGTCCAGGATGAGCAGCAGATTGCGCGTGACATACCAGGGAATCTCGCGCGTGAGACGGGTAGCGATGACGGGACCAAGCTCGCGTGGCGCGCGGGTCAGACGATCGAGCAACCCGCGCCGTGTGGTGCGCGACTCCGACAGGCCGAGGACATCGAGTAACGGCTCGAAGCCGTCGACGGCCAGCCGCGGCAAGACGCGGTCCAGGGTCGCAAAGTCAGGCGGCTCGGTAGCGGCGAGCTCCCGCACCACATCGGGCGAAGTGATGCGCGTCCACAATGGGCCGAGGTCGGGAGACGAAGGCGAGACGGCCAGCAGATCGACGAGGTCTCCGACGTGGTGTTCGGCGACGAGCCGCTCGATCGCGCGCCACGCGCCGAAGCCGAGGACCCCGGTCTCGAGCGCCGTCTGCACGATGCGGAGCGGCTCGGCAGTCTGTTGCCACACACTCCGCGCGCCGGTGACCGGCGCCGCCGCTGCCATTCGGTGCAGCGCGGTCCCGTAAGCCTCGGGATTCGGGTCCTCGAGCGTCCACCCTCGCAGCAGACCACGCACCTGCTCGCGGAGCGCCTCGTCGGCCTGGGGCCGTACTTCCGCGGTCCCCTGTTCCGCATGTTGCGCGAGCTTGGAGAGCATCCGCACCAGGGGATCGGAGACCGTCCGGTGCGACGCGTCCGCCATGGCGCGTACGATCTCGAGGACGGCGTCCACCGCGAGCCCGTGCGTCGCGTCAATCGCGAACTTGGTGCGCTGGGCGTTGTCACCGCCCATCTCGATCAACCGCCGCAGCGTGCCCGGCTGCAGGGCGCCTACCAGCTTGGACGTGCGGCGCCGCAGCGCCGCGGCTTCCGCGCCGCCGGTGTGCTTCAGCTCATCGGCGATCTGCAGGAGGTATCCGACGATCACTTGATCGTACGCGGCGCTCTTGGGATGCTCATCGATCGCTTTGGCGATCATCGACGGCTCCGTGGCGGGCGGCGGTCCGTCGTCGGAGGCCAGAGCGTCCGCGGTCAGGGCTGCTCGCGCGAGACCGACCCAGAGCTGTGCACCGCGCAGGCCGCGCTCCTTGGCGCCTTTGTCGTCGAGGGCGCCGGCCTGATCGTCCTCCTGCAGCAGCTCGAGCCGCTCGTAGGTGATGGGGTGCAGACGAACGTGGTCCCAGGCGCGGAGCTGCTCCGGTGCCCCGAGGCCGAGCGGTTGCCCGGTGCGCTCCGCCTCGGCCGCGAGCGTCTTCAACACATCCACGACCTCGGTCACTCGCAGGCCGCGGTGGAACGTCACCGCGCCGAGATGGTGTCGATGCAGACGGCCGGCGAGCTCGGACAGGAGAGGGTTCTTGGGGTCGGTGGCAACACCTTCGATGACGAGCTGCTGGCGCGCTACGCCCAGCGCGAGGGTGGCGCGTTCCTCGAACAGATGCTCCGCGCGCCGCGTCACACCCCCCGCCGCCGGGGCGAGCGAGGGGTGTCCCTCCGGATACATCGCGTGCTTGTGGAGCGCGATGGACAGCTCGATGAGGAAGTCGGCCAACTCTCGCGACAGGGCCGACTTTTCCGAGGGGGCGGTCATGGGGTCCCAAAATAGCGCTCCCCCCCGTGCGGAACGTCACACGAGGGGGAGACTAGGGTTTTCCCTAGGCGTCTAAGCCTCTAGGCGTCTAGTCTTTAGTACATCCCACCCATGCCACCGCCCGGCATCGGCGGGGCCTTTTCCTTCTCCTTCTTCTCCACGACCACGCACTCGGTCGTCAGGAGCAGGCTCGCAATCGACGCGGCGTTCTGCAGCGCCGTGCGGGTGACCTTCGTGGGGTCGATGACGCCGGACGCCACGAGGTCCTCGAACTTGTCGGTCTGGGCGTTGTAGCCGAAGTTCTTATCCTTCGACTCCTTCACCTTGCCGACCACGATGGCGCCCTCGGCGCCGGCGTTCTGGGCAATGATGCGGATCGGCTCCTCGAGGGCCCGGCGCACGATCTCGATGCCGGTCTTCTCATCGTCATCGTGACCCTTGGTCTTGTCGAGCGACTTCTGACACCACAGGAGCGCTACGCCGCCCCCCGGCACGATGCCCTCCTCGACCGCCGCGCGGGTCGCATGCAGCGCG
>DASWEL010000182.1:0-7530 GCA_036394755.1 Gemmatimonadales bacterium
CGCGGTCGGTCTGGTCGGTGAATGTACCGTCGCCGTTGTTGTGGTAGAGGACGTTGAATTCTTTCGGCGTGGTCATGAGGGTGCCGAGGTCCGGCTTGCCCTCGTAGGCGTGCGTGGCGGAGTCGAAGACGTCGGTAGTCCAGCGGCCGGTGTTGGTGAGGAAGAGATCGAGCTTGCCGTCGTTGTCGTAGTCGAAGAAGACGGGCGTTTGGAAGTGGCCGATCCGGGTGAGCCCGGCGGCCGCGGTGACATCCTCGAACGTGCCGTCGCCGCGATTGTGGAACAGCACGTTGCCGCCCCGCGTGCTGGTCACGAAGAGATCGGGCCAGCCGTCGTTGTCGTAATCGGCGAACGTGGCGCCGACGGAGACCCGGTCGCCGAGGCCCACGCCGGCCTTTTCAGTGACGTCGAGGAAGGTGCCGTTGCCGGTGTTGCGGTAGAGGGCGTTCCGGCCGAGCTGATTCAGGAAATAGATGTCTTCGAGGCCATCGTTGTCGTAGTCGCCGACGGCGAGGCCCGCGCCGTGATCGTAGAGGTTGATGTGGAAGGTCTCGCCCTGTTCTTTCGGCAGGTCGTGCATCCGGAACTCAATCCCCGCTTCGCGCGCGCGTTCCTGAAATCCCTTGCCGGACGACGTCTGATCGGGACGGCGGCACGCGGCGATCATCAGGGCCGACGCGGCGAGCGCCAGGGCGACGGTGGGTGTGAGTGTGCGCGACATGGATGGTATCTTACACGCCATGGTCAAAGGTATGATAGCGGCGCTCGAGCAGGCTCGCCGCGCTGCCGCGATCGATGAAGTTCCCATCGGCGCCGTGGTGATGCGCGGCGACGAGATTGTTGCCGAAGCGCACAACGAGACCGTCGCCCGCAAAAACCCTACATATCATGCCGAGTTTCTCGTCATCGAGCGGGCGCTCGCGGCGTTAGGGACGGACCGTCTCACCGACTGTACGCTGTACGTCACGGTCGAGCCGTGTGCGCAATGCGCCGGGGCGATCGTGCTGGCCAAGGTCAAAACGCTGGTGTCTGGGGCGTACGACGAGAAGGCGGGGATATGCGGGTCGGTCGGGGATATTGTCCGCCATCCGCGCCTGAATCATCGCGTCGATGTGCAAAGCGGCGTCGAGGCGGAGGCGTGCGGCGAGCTGATCAGGGATTTCTTTGCGGCGAAGCGCGCGTAACGGCTACTCGTCCAATACCTTCCTGAAAAAATCCGGCAAGTCCATTTCGAACGGTGTGTGGTCGCCACCAGGCTGCCAGTCGAGGCGCTCCGCGAGTACTTCCGGCCGTTCGTCCCCCGGCTTCCAGCGCTCAACCAATCGAGCGTCGAGGTCCACGATCCAGTATTCTGGGACATCGGCGCGCTGGTAGCGCCGCCGCTTGACCGTGCGATCGGCGCGCGCGGTCGACGGGGACAGAATCTCGACGGCGAGGAGCAGCTCGCGGATGTCGGTCCAGTGCTTCGGGCGCCGTCCACCCTCGAGCGGGACCACGAAAACATCGGGTTGCACCAGTGTGGTCGGATCGAGCTCGATGTCGGCGGGTGAGATGACGACGTGCCCCAACGCGCGCTGCGCAACGTAGGCCTGCAGCACGCGTGCGAGTTGAAGGGCGGCCTCCTGGTGATCGAACGTGGGCGCAGGAGTCACGAGCAACTCCCCGTCCACGACTTCGTACCGCTTTCCGTCGTCGGGGAGCTCACGGACCTGTGCGGCGGTCCAACGCTCCAGCGTCTCAGGCATGCCCACAAGGTCGACTCGGCGATCGGGCCGAGTCAAGCTTCGAGACATTGCCGTCGGCCGGGTAATCCGATTACGGCAGGTAGGAGCCTATTGTTGCCGTGCCTTCTCACGGGTCAAGCGGCCTAACTCAATTCCACCAACCTCCGCAGCTCCAAAAACCGCTGCTGCATCCGTGCCCGGCCCTCGCTGTCCATCTGTTTTGCAAGGGTCGCAGGCAGAAACTGCCGGTCCGTGCACTCCAGGATCGCCGCCAGCTCCTGCAGCTCCTTCTCGATCCCCTGCGTCGACGGCAAGAATTCCGCGAACACTTCCGTGAGGGCAGCGCGGGTGATCGTCTCACTGCCCGCCAGCAGCGACACGCGCAGCGCCCGCCCCACCAGGCCCTCGACATCGGCGCCCGACAGCTCCCCCGCGTGCGGCACCGTCGGAATGTCCTCTGACGCGAGTTGTCCCTGAAGCTTTTTGGCAAGGGTCAGAAACATCTGACGAATTTCCTTGTCGTCGGTCGGATAAAACAGCGGGATATGCACCTCCGCCCGACCCTGGCGCTTCAAGTCGATCGGGATGATGTCGGGACGCGCGGTGAGCAGCATCCAGAGGATCGCGCCGCGGTAGCGCGTGTCGCCCATCTGGGCGGCGATCATTCCGAACACGCGGCTCGAGGTGCCGGAATCGCCTTCCGCCTCGCGGCTCCCCAGCGCCGCGTCGGCCTCGTCGATCACGACCATCACCGGCCCCATCGCCCGCAGGACGGAGAGCACGCGCTCGAGGTTCCCCTCCGTCTCCCCGACGTACTTAGAGCGGAAGTTCTTGAGGATCACGCACGGGATGCCGATCTCACCCGCGGTGCACTGCGCGAGGAACGTCTTGCCGGTGCCCACCGGCCCGCACAGCAGATACCCCATCGGCAGACTCGCGAGGCGCCCTTTGCGCAACAGATCGGCATCCTGGCGCAGCCGGCTCTTGGCCGCCTCGTGACCGATGATGGTGTCGAGGGTCCACTTGGGCTCGATGAACTCGAGCAACCCCTGCGCCTGTTTCTCGATGAGTCGCTTCTTGAGGTCCTGAAACGCCTTCGCATCGAGGCGCCGGCCCGTCTCCGCCGCAACTTTGACCAGGACCGCGAGATCGGTCAGCGAGATTCCCGCGGTCAAACGCCCGAGCGTAGGGGCATCGAAGTCGGAGAACGCCGCGAGGTCGCGCGTCCCGCCCACCATTGTCGCCCGGATAAAGCGCTCGCGCTCGTCCGCGGACGGCAGGGGCAGCTCGATCGAGGCGACATGCGGGCTTCCCGTCACCCGCTCGCTCAGATCGGCGCGCCGCTCGTCCATCAGCACGAACGCCATCGGCATCTTTTTGACGTGCGGGCTCTTGGCCCAGTTCAGCAGCGTGACCAGCATCGCCGCCGCGGCGAAGCTCGTGCGCCCCGGCTCACCGGAAGGAAACAGAAACGAGGCCTGATCGATGAGGACGGCGAAGCTCAGCTGGCGCTCGGCCGCCGCGACGATGTTGTTCCGGACGAAGCGATCGATCAGCGCGAGGACCACCCCGGGATCGTTCTTGACGGTGCTGAGGTCGGCGATCTTGTCGTTGGCGGTCGCAATCATCTTCTGCAGCCGCTTCTCATTGCGTCCCGCGAACGCGCGCAATCCGCGTCCCAGGTCGTAGTGGAGCAGCAGATCCCACTTGCCGAACAGCTGCTCGGCCAGCAGGTCCGCGATCGTGCCGTACCCGTCGTCGGACGAGTCCCCACGTGGCGCGAGGTCGTTCGTGTTGCCGTGCAGCAGAAACACCGAGGTCGTGCCTGAGAAACACAGTTCGGCGAGCTGCGACGCCCAGGGCGGTGCCCAGGCCGGCAGCACCGGAGTCTCAGCCACGGTCCCGGACGGGCGGTTTGCCCGCATCATCCAGGATGGCCGGGGCCTGATCCATCTCGTCCGCGAGCGGCGTGATCTGCTGGAGCTGATTGAGCGTGGCCTCGGTGTGATCCATGCTCGCGGCGGCGGCGTCCACCTGACTGCTGAGCAGATCCGGATCCTGCCGGTTGGCCGCCATTTCGATCAGGGCCTGGATCTTGGCCTCCACGCGATCGAGCTCCGCCGCGGCGAAGTCGGCGTTCTTCACCGCCTTTCCGTAATTGTCGAGCCGCTGCTCCGCGATCGCCGTGCTTTCCTCGAGGGACCGGATCATGCGGTCATCGCCGCCCGTCTTGGCGTCGGCGAGTCGCTTCTTGAGCTCGTCGAGCCGTTTGGTCAGCTCGGCGGTCGTGGTCGAGCGGAGGAAGCGCAACAGGCTGTTTTGTTGGCCGAGGAGGCGCAGGAAGCCATAGAGCAGACGATCGAGCGCAGGCGTCCAGGCATCGGTGGTCCCGTCGACGCTGGTGGGCCGGGTGGCGCTCGCGATGGAGCGCATCTCGAGGCAGCGCCGTTTCAGCGCGTTGAAGCGCTGCTGCGCGTCGGTGCCGAGGCCGATCACGAGCTGGTTGACGTTCACCGCCGCCGCGCGCCCGCGCGTCTGGTTGGCCTCCTGCGCGTCGATCGCTTCGCGGTACCGCGGCAGCGAAACCAGGGCGCCGAGGTACAGGGCTTCACCCGCGCCGATCAGCGGCAGCAAGACATCCGGCCACGGGGAGAGCACCGCGGCGACGCCGCTGCCGAAGAAAATCAGCAGGTTCCAGGGCGACGTGAACGCCTTCCGCAAATAGTGCGCGATGCCCATCAGTCACCCGCGCGGGTCGAGGGCTGCAGCTTCTCGATCATGTCCCGCAGCTCGAAGACGACCTTGAGAAACTCCGGCTCTTTCTGCATCTGCGCCGCGGGCCGATCGGGTGGCGGGACGGCCACCTCTTTCAGGATCGTGCCGGGCGCGGACGAGATCACGTATGTGCGATCGCCGAGGTACACCGCTTCCTCGATCGAGTGCGTCACGAAGAACACCGTCGCCTGGAGGTCCCGCCAGAGGTGGACCAGCAGATCCTGCATGCGCATCCGGGTGGTCGGATCCAGGGCGCCGAATGGCTCGTCCATCAGAATAATCCTGGGTCGCAGGATCAACGTGCGCGCGATCGCCACGCGTTGCCGCATCCCCCCTGACAATTGCGACGGGTACTTCTGCGCGTCGCGCGTGGGCTCCAGGCCGACCTTCTGGACCCACTCGAGCGCCTGCTCGCGACGCACGCGCTTTGGAACCCCACGGCACTCGAGCCCGAAGCTGACGTTTTCCTCCACCGTCCGGTTCTCGAACGCGGTGTAGTCCTGGAACACCATTCCCCGATCCGCACCCGGTCCGGTCACCGGCTTGCTGGCCACCAGCACACGTCCGGTGGTCGCCGGGAACTGCGGCCTGAGGCCGGCGATGAGGCGCAGGATCGTGGATTTCCCGCACCCCGAGGGCCCTAGGATCGTGATGAACTCGCCTTTGCCCGGCAAATCCTCGACACGGAATGAGATATTCTTGATCGCCGTAAACCCATCATCGTACGTCTTCGTAACGCCCTCGAACTCGACGATCGGGGGCCGTATCGGGAGTGCGGGTCGCGGCTCGGCCAGTGCGCTCACACCTACTCCGATCGCTGCAGATACGGGAACAGCTGGCTCTGGAACCACAACAGCAGGCGATCGATCGCGAAGGCCAGTAGCCCGATGATCATCAGGATCAAGATGATGTGCTCGGTCAGACCCCGGCGCTGGCTCGTGCTGAGCAGGTAGCCGAGCCCGTATTTCGCGTTGATCAACTCCGCCAGCATGATGTAGCCGAAGGCGAGGCCAAACAGGTTGCGGAGATTGTTATAGATGCTCGGCAGTGCCAGGGCGATGAGCACCTTGCTCACGACCTGGCGCTGGTTGGCCCCCAGCGTTTGGGCGGTCTCGACGTAGCGGTCGTGCACGCCGAGCACCGCTTCCACCGTCCCCGAAAACACGAACGGCACCGTCGCCAGGAAGATGAACATCGTCTTCTGCGTCTCTTCGATGCCGAACCAGAGAATGGTCAGCGGGATCAACGCGGCGATCGGAATGTTGCGGCCGAACAACGCGATGGGCGCCAGAGCGGCATCGAAGGCACGATAGGAGCCCGCCAGAATGCCGAACGGGACGCCGACCAGAATGGCGAGTGCGAAGCCTGTGAGCACACGGCGCAGCGTGGCCGCGACACTGTCGAGCAGGGCGCGTTCCGTCAACAGACTGGGTAGGCTGCGCAGCACCTCGCCCGGCGATGGCAGGACGACCGGCGAGATCATCCGGGTCTCGGGTGTCGCGCCCGCCGTGAAGATCCACCACAGCACCAGGCAGAGCGCGATGGCGCCGAGCCCCAGGAGCCGCGCCACGCCGGGGCGGGGAGCCACCCGCAGCGTGAACAACGGGGGCCGTGCCGTCAGTGCGTCGCCTCGAGCGGATACACCTTCACCTCGACGCGGCGGTTCTTGGCGTTGTTCATCGGGTCCGTCGGGTCGGAGGGCCGGTCCCAGCCCATGCCGCTCGCCAGGAACTGGTTCGGTTGGAGCGTGCGGAATTTGCGCAGCACGGCCTCCTTCACCGCGTTGGCGCGTTGCAGCGACAACTCCTTCACGGCCGCCGGATCGATCTGTCCTTTCATCGACGCGTCGGTGTGCCCTTCGATGATGATGCGGGCGGCGCCGTACTGGCCGGCGAGGCGCCCGATCTCGTCGACGACGAAATCCACATTCGGGTCGTACAGCTGTTCGCGGTTCTGCCCGTTGACTTGCGACACCACCTTCATGCGCAGATCCCACGAATTCGGAAAGAAGTGAATCACGACCGTCTTGGTGAGGATTTCCGTGTTCTCGGCCTGCACGCTGGTCGCCGTCGTCGGCACGAACTGCACCTGATACTCGTTGCGTTGATTCGCGTAGCGGGGGTCGGCGCCGAGCTTCTTCACGACCGTGAAGTCCATCACCTGGTCGAAGGGCACCGGGTTCGATACCATCCCGATGCGGCGGTAGAGGAAATACGAGGTGTTCCAGGTGCGCTCGAAGTTCGACGGGTTGTTCTGATTGATGAAGAATTCCCGGTTCTCCGCCCAGTTGGTCGAGTGCGCGTCGCCCAGCATCGACATCGCGTCGGTGGCGGGAATCGAGTACCCGGTCGCCATGAGTTGTGCGACTTCCTGCTTCGCCGGTTGATTCTTCAACGCTTCCATCGCATCGAAGATGCCGCGAACCATCCCCTCGATGATGTCGGGGTGATCCTTGGCGAAGTCGGCGCGGGCGAACCAGACGTCGGCGATGAGTTTGTTCGCCGTTTGCGTCGAGACCAGCAGCCGATTCCCGCGCACCTTCGACAGGTTGTAGATGTCCGGCGACCAGCTCACGGCAGCGGCGATGGATTTATCGGCATTAAACGCCGCCGCTGCCTGGAAGGCATCCTGGGTGAATTTCAGCTCGACGTCGCTCGGCTGCAGCCCGGCGTCGATGAGGGAGTTCAGCAGGAAGTAGTGGGACGGGGAGTTCTGGGCCAGCACGATCGTCTTGCCCCGCAGATCCCCGATCGAGCGAATCGCGTCACGCGCGACGATGCCGTCGCCGCCGTTAGAGTAATCGATCTGCTGGAATACGCGCGGCATGGTGCGCGAGTCGCGGCGCAGCTGCTCGACGAACAGCGGGATCATGTCCAGGGTCGCCCAGCCGATGTGGATGTTGCCGGCGGCATACGCGTCGCGCATCGCGACCGGGTCGTCGATCAGCACCAGCTCGACCTTGAAGTCCTTGCCGCCGGGCGCCTTCCAGATCTTGCCGGCCTTGAAGCCGTTGTTGGCGTAGATGATCGGG